>JAFVOR010000100.1 GCA_017505725.1 Alistipes sp. | reverse complement strand
TGTTTGATTGAGGGTACAGTATTCTCGGAGGCTCGTGGTACAGATTTCGGTTTTGAGGCTTATGGTCACCCAGATATTGCTCCTACGGGATTTTCATACACTCCACGCTCAATAGAGGGTGCAAAAAATCCAAAGCATCAGGATAAATTGTGTCACGGAGTCGATTTGCGCAAAGTGCCAAAGAATCAGATTCTCAAAGAGGGCTTCACTGTAAAGTATGTTATTGATGCCTATAACCGCTATGGTAAAGGCGAGGAGTTGTTTGCGGGCAACAGAAAGCACTTCTTCCACAGATTGGTCGGTGTGGATTACATCTACGAGATGATCATCGCAGGTAAGTCGGCCGACGAAATCAAGGCTATGTGGAAAGATGAAGTCGAGAAGTTCAAGGTGCTGCGCCGCAAATATCTGCTCTATGAAGAGTAAGACAAGAGAGGAATTTTTAATTTTTAATTCTTAATTTTTAATTTCTTTCACTACCTTTGCGCTCGATGATTGACAGAGATACCATAGACCGAATCTATGCCGCGGCAGATATTGTTGAGGTGATAAGTGACTACATTTCGCTTAAGCGCAAGGGAGTCAACTATCAGGCGTGTTGTCCGTTCCACAACGAGAAGACGCCTTCGTTTGTCGTATCTCCATCGAAGGGCCTGTACAAGTGCTTCGGCTGCGGCAAGGGCGGCAACGCTGTGTCGTTTGTGATGGAGCACGAGAATACCACCTACCCCGATGCCCTGAAGATTGTAGCCAAGAAGTATGGCATCGAGATCAAGGAGAAGGAGGAGAGCGAGGAGGATATCCGCCGCAACAACGACCGCGAGAGTATGCTCACTCTCAACTCGTGGGCACAGGATTTCTTTGTCGATACACTCCACAATAGTGACGAGGGCATCAGCGTAGGTCTCACCTACTTCCGCCAGCAGCGCGGTTTCTCGGAGGCGACCATACGCAAGTTCGGACTCGGCTACTGCCCTACGGGCAATCAGATGTCGCAGGCTGCTCTGCGAGCGGGCTACAAGGAGGAGTTCCTCATCTCGCAGCAGACAGGCGAAATCTATCACGGAACAGGACTCTCCATCAAGAGCGAACGTGACGGATCGCTCTACGACCGCTACCGCGAGCGCGTGATGTTCCCTATACACAATGTCTCGGGACGCATCGTGGGCTTCGGAGGTCGCACACTCCGCACCGACAAGAAGGTAGCCAAGTATCAGAACTCACCAGAGAGCGAAATCTACAGCAAGAAACGCGAGATCTATGGACTCTTCTTCGCAAAGAAGGCAATCCAGCAGGAGGACTACGCCATAATGGTGGAGGGTTATGCCGATGTCATCTCGATGCACCAATCGGGTATTGAGAATGTCGTAGCATCGTCGGGAACCTCGCTCACCACAGAGCAGATTATGCTCCTGAAACGCTTCACACGCAATATCACGCTGATGTTCGATGGCGATGCCGCAGGACAGAAGGCGGCACTGCGAGGCGTGGATATGATTCTGAACGAGGGACTAAATGTACGCATCGTACTGCTCCCCGAGGAGCACGACCCCGACACCTTTGCACGCAGTCGCTCGGCTGCCGAGGTGCGCGAATACATCAAGCAGAACAGTCAGGACTTTATCACATTCAAGACCAAACTCCTCTTGTCGGATGCAGGCAACGATCCGTTCAAGAAGAGCGAGGTTGTGCGCGATATCGTGCAGTCGATTACAAATATCCCCGACCCTATTCGTCGCGAAATCTTCATCAAGGAGTGTGCGAGACTATTGGATGTGGATGTGAGCACGCTGATGCGTGATGTGGCAAAGCAACGAGCCAACTCTGTGGGTGACAAGGAGGCGGCAGATTTCATACAGCGACACGGGCGTCGCTACTGGAGCAAGCAACAGGAGGAGGCACCCGAGAGCGAAGAGGGTCTCGTCATTGGCAACCTCAGCATCGGTAGCAGCATCGAGACCATCGAGCACGAGCTGCTCTACTTCCTGGTGGTGCACGGAGCCAAAAACTACGAGTACCGCGAGGGTCGCAATATTGTGGAACTGAATGTGGCACGCACCATCCTCGACGAATTGAAGATGGATGGCATCCGCTTCAGTAACCCCGTATACAACAAGATCTACGAACTCTACACCAAGGCCGAGGAGGAGAATCGTCTGGTGCAACCCGATGAGCTCACCTCGCACAGCGACATCGAGGTGTGCGATGTTGCCACCGACCTGCTATTCATCGACGACCAATATGCCATAAGCGAGATCTGGACCAAGAAGGATGTCCACACCACCACCGAGTCAGAGATGCTGGGCAAGGGAATTCCTAAGGCTGTGCAGCTCTTCAAGACCAAGGTTGTGACAGGTCGTCTTGCCGAACTCCAGGCACGCCTCTGCGACGAGAATATCAGCGAGGAGGATATACTCACCATTACAGAGGAGATGTCGCGCCTCAACCGCCTGAAGGTTATCCTCGCAAAGCGAATGAATCGACTTACCATATAGGAGCGGTATAAGAGATACGATGAGTGTGCCCAACAAGTTTTGGACACACTCATTTTTGTCAGAAGCTGTATTTGACTATCTCATATCCAAACTTTTTAAGCCTCCTCCTCTATCTTGAGCTGTTTATCTGTTTTGGCACCAAGTTTGCGTATCTGCTCGACCTTTGTGATGAGGTTACCCTTGCCCGAGGAGAGTTTGTTGTAGGCCCCTTCGTAGCTTTGTTGTGCGCTGCGGAGGGACTTGCCCACATTCTCCATATCTTCGACAAAGCCTACGAACTTGTCGTACAACTTACCCGTATCCTCGGCAATTTTCAGAGCATTCTTGGTCTGCTTGTCTCGTATCCAGAGCTGATACATCAGCTTCAACACCGAGATAAGGTGGGTAGGGCTCACCACCACAATCTGCTTGTCGTAGGCGTACTCCCACAACCCCTTGTCGGCACCCATAGCGGTTAGGTAGGCACCTTCGTTTGGTATGAACATCAGCACAAAGTCGGCAGCACCCTGCACATTTCGGTGATACTCCTTGCTTGCCAAATCATCGATATGGCGTTTCACCGCAGCGATATGTTCCTTTAGCGCGGCAGGTTGATCTTCGACAGAGGCGCTCACATAGGTCGTGTAGGCAGGCAAAGCGACCTTAGCATCCACCACGATACATCTTCCGTCGGGCAGATGGAACAGCGCATCGGGGCGCAACTGACCTCCGGCACTGCTCTTGATTTGAGTGCCATCCACGTTTTTGGTCGCCTGGATGGTGAAGTTCACACCCTCCTCGAGGCCCGACTTCTCGAGCAACTGACGCAGAAAGAGCTCGCCCCAATCACCTCGCACCTTCGAGTTACCTCTCAGGGCTCGGCTCAACTCCTTCGCCTCGCGACCTATGGTGTGATTCAAATCGGCCAAGTCCTTGATGCTATCACGCAACGACTTCACCTCGCTCACCTCACCCGTATAACAATCGTGGATGGTCTTCTTGAGATTCTCAAGATCGACCTTGAAGGGGGTGAGAATCTCGCCCAACTGCAGAGTATTACTCTCGCGCATCACCTTCGATTTCTCGTCGAAAATCGAGGTGGCAATCTCGCGGAATGCACGCTCGGACTCGGCACGCAGGTTTCTGCGCTCCTCAGCCTGCTGACGCAACTGCTCCAGCAGACGGGCATTCTCGGCCTGCAATGAGGCGTGAGACTCACGAGAACGCCCAAGCTCCGCCTTGGTGCGCTCGAGCTCGAAACGACTCTGCGCCAACAACGCTTCGGAGGCCGCTGTACGCATCCTCGAGAACAAGTAACCACACACCGCACCCAACACAAGTGCCACCACTGCAATAACCAATATGATTAAAGTTCCCTCCATAGTCTCTTCTATTTTTCACAAATATACAAAATTTCCAGGAGTTTTTGGAGTTAAAATTCTACAATTTTGAATATAAATGATTCTTCCGCTCCAATTGATATGGCTAGATTAGTAAGGGCGATAAAAATTCAAAATTAAAAATTAAAAATTCTTTTTTAAGGGCTAGTAAGGGCTAGTAAAGGTAGTTAATGTTTTTCTTTGCGCTTGTAGCGCACCCCTAACGACCTTAACGACCCTAACGCCTCTAGTTAATTTGCGCTTTGACCACCTTCGGAGTCCCCCTCCACAATTGAACTTTAATTTTAAGTAGATAAGAGCAAGGCAAACAAGAAATCCGCTTGCGCAGTTTACTAAACGTAAATGAGCAAGCGGATTATCGCAGTTTAACGCAGCTATCGCTGCTTAAAATTAAATTTCGTCGCCTGGGACAAGTATACGACCACAATACTCGCACACAATAAGCTTCTTTCCAAGACGGATGTCGGCCTGACGCTGTGGTGGGATGCGGTTGAAGCAACCAGAGCAAGCGTCACGCTTGACGGTAACTACCGCAAGACCATTGCGTACCTTCGAGCGGATGCGATTGTAACCTGCGAGGAGACGCTCGTCGATCTTTGCCTTTGCAACCTCGGCCTGCGCGATGAGTGACTTCACCTCGTCGGCAGTCTCGCTCTCGATAGAGTCGAGCTCCTGACGCTTAACATCGAGGTCGGCCTTGCGCTCAGCAAACTCATTCTCGGTAGTCTCGAGGTTAGCCTTCTTAACCTTCACTGCACCAGCATACTCCTTGAGACGCTTCTCTGCGAGGGTGATCTCGAGCTCCTGATACTCGATCTCCTTGCCCAAAGTCTCGAACTCGCGGTTGTTACGCACATTGTCCTGCTGCTCCTTGTAACGAGCGATGAGAGCCTTAGCCTCGTCGATCTCGCGCTGACGCTGCTTGGTGAGCGACGCAAGCTCCTCAATCTCTCTATTGATATTGCCGAGGCGGGTATTGAGGCACGCTACGGTATCCTCCAAATCCTCGACCTCCAAAGGCAACTCACCCTTCACCTTGTTGATTTCGTCAATCTGAGAGTCAATTTTCTGCAACTCATAGAGAGCAACAATCTTCTCGTGCATAGAGTAATCTACCTCTGCTGTCTTTTTCTTTGTAGCCATATCTCTTAATTTTGTTATTTCCCAAACACATAAAAACCGGAGCTTCACAGCCCCAAACATCTCACGCTCAACCAATTACACGAAGTAGTGCACCGGATTTTTCGATTGAGCGCTCTTATAGAGCGCAAAGTTAATAAAATTTTTTGATAAAATATCAAATAAAATCGCAATTGCACAAAATTCACTCTCGAAATGTCCCATATCCACCACCATAAAGTGCGAATCGGGTGTATAGAAATCGTTGTACTTGAGGTCGGCCGTGAGGTAGACATCACATCCCGAGGCCTTCGCCTCACGCATCAGCGAAGCTCCTGCACCTGTACAGATGGCAACACGCTTAACCTCGCGGAAGAGAGGTGCGCTATGTCGCAGAGCATCAACCGAAAAGGTGCGCTTCACCTGACTCAGGAAGTCAATTTCGCTAATGGGGGTCGGGAGCGTGCCCACAACGCCAAATCCACAACCCTCGACAGTAGGCTGCAACACCTCCATATCGCGCAATCCGAGCATCTCGCCCACACGCCAGCTCATACCGTTGCGGGTGGAGTCGAGGTTGGTGTGACAAGCGTAGAGGGCTATATTGTGGCGAATAGCCATCTCAACACAACGCTCCACCACCGATGCCGAGTTGAATCGTTTGAGTGGATGGAAGATGATGGGATGATGCGTAATGATAAGACCACACTGCTTCTGGAGAGCCTCCGCAATAACCTCCTCGGTGACATCCACCGCTAGCAACACACCGCCCTGCAGTTCATCATCAAGACGACCTACGATGAGTCCCGCATTGTCGTAGGACTCCTGCAACGAGAGTGGTGCAAACTCCTCGATCGGAGCTATTATATCTCTGATTTTCATACTCTTTCGATTAGAACAGACGCTGCTCATAGAATGGGAATAGCGGAGTCTCGACAACGCCCTCCTCGCCGATAAGTTTACGGCGTGGCGTGCGCTTCTTCTTAGGCGCGGTCTCGCTCTCGGCTACTGCGACCGAGTCATCACCCGAACTCTTCTCAGGCGTGACATCCTCTGCCAGGTCGGCAATGCTATCGCGCATCTCGACCAGCGAGGCACGCAACGACTGCAGACGCTCCAGAAGTGCCACATCCGAATCGTTCGCCTCTGCCTCGATGACACGCCTCTTCATCGCCTTCTGCGCACCCTCGATAGTCATCTTCTTCTCCTTGAGCAGATGGTAGATGCGCTTGAGGCGGTCGAGGTCCTGCTGTGTGAACATTCGGTTGCCCTTTGAGTTGCGCTTGGGGCGCAGGCAACTAAATTGCGAACACCAGTAGCGAATCAGTGATGCCTCGACATCGAACATCTCGGTCACTTCGCCCATCGAATAGTAGAGTTTTTCAGCCATATATCTATTGTTGTTTTACATATTCATTATCTTCAACGAATTGGGATAGAGGTTATTGCACCTTGCACCAATCCTCTTCACAAAGCCCAGGGCCCGACCTTGGTGCGTCACGAGGTTGATGCCCTCGGTCATCTCGCCCACCGCGATATCGCGCTTGCGGAGATAGTCCAATGCACGAGCCTCGTCAAGTTTTTCTTCGGCCACCGCCTTGCGTTCAAGGGCAACATACTGCGACAACGCCCAATCGGGTTTGAGCTTACCCTTGAAAATCTGACCCATCGCCACTCCCGAGTAGATTGCGGTCAGACTCTCCGAGAGCGACTGCACCGCCTTAAACTGCTCGGTACGATAGGCATAAATCGTATCTGCCACCATAGCAAAGGCGTGATCCTCTGCCTCTTGCAACCAACGCCCAAGATACTTGCGCGAGGCCTTATCCACCTCCTGCATCACCCTTTTGCGGGCCTTTGGTGTGCGTTGCGGTGTTGGTTCTGCCTTGCGTACTACTGCCACAAAGAGGCCCTCGCTATCGGTCTTGTGAGGGAAGAAACGGAAAGTCTGGAAGGCTCCGACCTCACCCTTGACAATGCCCCAACTCTCGTCGAACGCAATCGAGTCGGTAGCCACAAACACATCGCCACGCTCCTCGATAAAGGCACGCAAAAGCCCCTCGTCCTCATCCTCATTGAAGGTGCAGGTGCTATAGATGAACAGGCCTCCATCCTTGAGAGACTGCCACGCCTCGCGCACAATCGAGAGCTGACGCGCTGCACACATACGCACCGCCTCCTCGCTCCAATCCTCACGAGCAACCTCCTCCTTGCGGAACATACCCTCGCCCGAGCAAGGGGCATCCACAGCCACCATATCGAACCAGCCCTCGAACTGCGCTATATGCTCGGGAGCATTGTTGGTGACAAGCACATTGCCATTACCCCACTTGCGAACATTATCGGCCAAGATATTGGCACGCGAGCGGACATACTCATTCGCCACAACCAAACCCGTAGCACCCACTGCGGTTGAGTAGATGGTGGTTTTGCCACCCGGTGCAGCACACATATCGAGCACTCGCTTGCCCTGCAAATCCTCGGCCGCAACAATATAGTCGAGGAACTGCGATGCCGCCTCCTGCACATAGTATGCACCTGCGTGAAAGGCGGTATCGAGCGTAAACGAAGGTCGAGCCTTGAGTCTACGCCCCCACTTGCTCCACGCAATAGCCTCACCATCGCACCACACGCCATCACCACCGCACTTGGCAGGGTTGAGACGGATGGCTACGGGCGACGCAGTGTCGAGTGAGGCAAAGAGGCGCTCTGCCTCCTCGTCACCCAGCTGACGACGCATTCGCTCGGTAAAAGCTACGGGTAGCGCTATCATATCTGCTACTTTTTCGAGGCCTTGATTGCATTCAATCGCTCGTAGAGCGACTCCAAGACCTGTGCATTCTCAACAAAGTTGAGATTATCCATATCGATTACAAATACCTCGCCCTTGTAGTTATTCTCAATCCAATCGTTGTAGCGGTCGTTCAGACGCTCGAGGTACTCCACCTCGATATTCTGCTCGTAGTCGCGACCACGCTTGCGAATCTGCTTCAACAGAGTAGGCACACTCGCCTTCAGGTAGATGAGAAGGTCGGGCTGCGGAATAAGGTTTGTCGAGATATCGAACAGCTTCATATAGGTGCCGAAGTCGCGCGACGACATCGAGCCCATCTGGTGGAGATTGCCAGCAAAGATGTGCGCATCCTCGTAGATAGTACGATCCTGGAATACAACATCCGAACCATCGGCCAACATATCCATAGTCTGACGGATTCGGCTTGCGAGGAAGTGTACCTGGAACTGGAATGCCCAGCGGTTCATATCCTCGTAGAAGTCGTTGATGTAGGGGTTGTCGATATCCTCGTAGTAGGCCTGCGCACCATAGTGTCGGGTCAATATACCTGTCAATGTGGTCTTGCCACTACCGATATTACCTGCAATTGCTATATACATAGTCGGGTTAATTATTACTTATATTTATATATTATATCTCTGCTAATTGAAGTAGTAGCCCACCTTGCTGATTGCCGAAGGCATCGCAAAGATCACTACACGGTCGTATGCCGCTATCTCGGTCTTGCCCGATGCGATAAAGACCTTGTCGCCACGAACAATACCTCCGATGGTCATATCCGAAGGGAGATCCAGATCCTTAATCGCAGCCTTCGTAGCCGGCGAATTTGGCTTCACGATAAACTCCAGCACCTCGGCATCACTACCCGTCAGGCACTTGATTGCCAGGACATCGGTCGACATCGTGAAGCGGAATATATTCGATGCCGAAACCATCTTTTTATTGATAATGGTGTCTACACCCACCGAGTCGGCGAGGTTGATATAGTTGAGATTCTCCACCTCGGCAATAACCTTCTTCACGCCCATACGCTTGGCCAGCATCGCAGCGAGAATATTGGTCTCACTTCGTCCCGTAACCGCCACAAAGGCATCCATATTGGATAGTCCCTCCTCCAACATAGCCTCGGTATTGCGGCCATCATCGTTGATGATGAGGGTCTTTTCGAGCTGCTCCGCCAGATGGTATGCCTTGTCGGAGTTGTAGTCGATGAGTTTGATATTCACATCCTCCTGCATAGCCTGAGCAATCTGAACGCCGATGCGCGATCCACCCAGAATCATCATATTCTTGATGTCGACATCACCCTGTCCCGAGAGTGCCATAATCTCGCTCACCGAGTCGTGGCGAGCAATGATGTAGAGCATATCGCCCACCATATAGGAATCGGCACCGTGCGGAATGATGGTCTTGCCACCACGAGAGATGGCTACAGTACGATAGGTCGAGTTCTCGTCGACGGTGAAGCTCGAGAGCTCACGACCAACAAGTGGCGATGTAGGCTCGAGACGGAATACAAGGAGCGAAAGGCGACCGCCCGAGAAGTCGACAAACTCGGTAGTCGTGGTGTGACCCAGCAACGAGATAACCTCCTCGGCAGCAATCTTCTCTGGATAGAACATATAGTCGATGCCCATATTGATAAACATCTCCTTGTTGTTCGGCTCGAGATACTCATTGTTATCGATGCGCGCGATGGACTTCTTCGCGCCGAGCTGCTTCGCCATAATAGCCGAGAGGATATTGGTATTCTCGACGGGATGCACAGCAATAAAGAGGTCGCACTTACGAACCGATGCCTTACGCAAGATGGCAAAGGTGGTAGAATCGCCCTCGACGGTGATCACATCGGCAAGGCTCGCAATGTCGGCCAACGCCTTGGGATCGGTATCGACAACTGTGATGTCGTGTCCATTTCCGCTGAGCATCTTAGCCAAATGGCTACCCATCTCACCTATGCCTGCAATAACGATTTTCATACAAAAAGTCTATATATCTGCACTATGCGTGCAATTTAGCACTACAAATGTACGAAAAATTTTAAGAAATTGAAACTCAGAGCTAAAAATTCTTAGGAATTGGTAATAAGCGACGGCTGTAAGTCTCAGCATTTTAGGATTTGATATGAGCGCAACCTCCGAAGGTTGCTAAAATAGGAGCGGGCTCACGCCCTTGAATAGGATAAAAGAGAACATTACAGCGCAATCCTATTAAGCACTATAGGTGCGAATCCTATTCATTCCTATTTGATCCTATTATTCGTTGCGCATTGGCCACGGCAGTAGCTCCCACAACATCACACAAAACGAGAGGTCAGGCAGACGCCCAACCTCCCGTATCGAAAAATCTGTTATGATTAGACTATTTTTGTGCAATACGAGGGAGCAAAAGCGGAGCATACTATGTGGTATGTGAGCATTTTGCTATCCGACGACTTGTGCAAAAAGAGAGGTCGAGCAGACGCTCAACCTCCCGTATCGAAAAATCTGTTATGATTAGACTGTTTTTGTGCAAGACGAGGGAGCAAAAGCGGAGCATACTATGAGGTATGTGAGCATTTTGCTATCCGACGACTTGTGCAAAAAGAGTCAATCAGAACGATTTTTTTAGAAGTATTTAACTGTATTATCCACAATCTCAGCACCCTCCTGGATTGCCCACATAGCACGCGAAGCCTTCATCTCCTCCTCGGCCTGGAGGCGAACACGCTCAGCCTCAGCAGTCTGCTCGTCAGCAACAACCACCTCGTCAACAACAACTGCGTATACGCCACGACCACCATCAACGAGTGGGAGAAGTGCGCCCTTGTTCTCGGCAGTTACTGTTGCAAACGAGCCAACTACGCGTGGCTCTATGCCCAAGCCCTGAACATAGGTTGCTGAAACCTTTGCATCAGCAAACGACTCAATCTTTGCATCAGCAGCTGCAGCTACCTCCTCCAAGGTTGCGCCCTGCATCTTCTCACGAAGCATTGCAGCCTTCTTCTCACGAAGGAGAGTGGTCTTAATCTGCGACGAAACGCTCTCGAGAGCCTTGTGCTCGTCATCGTTGATTGCAGTGAGAACTGCTACAACATAGCTATCCTCGAGTTTGAAGAGCTCCGATACATCGCCTACCTTAGCCTCATTAGCCCAACGAACAACCTCAACCGAGTTTGCAAGACCTGGAATATTGCGACTACCACGCTGAACATTCATCTGCGAAGTCATAATCGAAGCCTCGTTAGCAGCAGCCTTGAACTTCTCAACCGAACCATTTGCCTTGGTTGCAAACTCGCTACCACTCTTGTAGATAGCGTCAACCGTAGCCTTCGATGGCTCAACCGGATATGCCATTGTAGCAAGACGGTAGTGAAGGCTCTTTGGAGCAACACTTGTAACCTTGAAAATCTGAATTGCACCGCCATAGCTAACCTTGAGCACCTCGCCAACACGAGCATTTACGAAAGACTTGGCAACCTCGATAGGCAACTGCGACAACTCAACCTCGCCCATATCGTCACCTTTGTGCTCCTTTGCAAATGCCAAGAAGTCCTCTGCTGCTCGAGCATCAGCAAAGAGCTGATCTACCGAGGCAACCTCCTGCATAGGTACTGCAAAGCCCTGCAAGCTAATGCTCTTTGGTGCTTTAACCTTCTCGACCAAACGCGAAGCGTACCACTCATCAGCCTGCAACTCAGGACCATAGGTACGATTCTGACGGAGTGCGCGAGCCTCATCCTCCTCGAGCGATGCTGCCTCAACATAGCTATTGGCAATCGAAACATAGACCTGCTCACGAGCAAGATCGGTCAAATTGGTGTTTGTCGACAACTTGCTGGTCAACAACGCTGCACTCTCCTTAGCCGCGTTCTCGTCAGCCTCGGTTGGCTCAACATCGAACTGAACATAGCTTATGGTGCGGTATGGAGCCTGCTTGTACTTTGCGATATTCTCCTTGTAGTACTTCTTAATCTCGCTGTCCGAAACAACAACCAACGAGTCGGCAATCGACGAGTAGTTGCAAACCACGAAACGACCCTTGTAGGTATTGTTTGCACCAACAAGACCCTTCTGCACGTCGAGAGCGTTGGCATAGACACCATTGCGAAGGAGAGTCATATACTTCTCCGACACGCGCTCGAGACGAGCCTGCTTGCTGATAAGCTTCCACACATTCAACATCTCCGGGTTAGCCTTTGCCTGATCGATAAATGCGTTAACACTCTCGATGCTGTAAGCGCCTGTTGCAGGATCGGTAAAGAGTGTCGAGTAGATGCCCGAAGGAATCTTGCCCAACTTCATATCAGCGTGCTCCGCCTCGGTAACTGTCAAGCCGAGGTCCGCGTATGCAGGTACGAGTACGCGGTCAGCCAAGATCGACTGCCAAGCCTGCGATACGAACTGTGCCGACTGATCATAACCGGCATCGTTGCCACCATACAAAGTTCTAACATCCTCGTAAGCCTTGCTGAACTCCGAGTAGTTAACCTCTTTTCCATCAACCTGGCCCACCTCAGGATCGTTGCCCGAGAAGCCAACATCATTCTTCAACGAGAAGATGAATGCCAAAAGCGCGCCACCGATAACAATCGAGAGCAACACGCCGAATTGGGTTCTTAAAGTATTCAAACTCATCATAATAACTAATATTTAATATTTATTTTTGCTGTTCGTCAACATTTTAACCTTCAAAGATATATATTTTATTCGGATTTGGAGCCTTTTTTTGTCATTTTTTTACTTCGAGCCACCATTTTTGTTCAGCATCTCGACCCTCGCAAGCTCAATTCGCGAGCGAGTGGTGCTCAAAATCTTGATCTTGAGCCCATCGAACTCCATCACCGTACCCGCCGCCGGCAACTCCTCGTAGCGCGAAATAATATATCCGGCAAGGGTGTCATACTCATCGCTCTCGGGAATATAGAGCGAGTACTTCTCGTTGATATACTCCACCTCCAGGCGACACGAAAATACGAACTCGTGCTCCGAAATCTGCTTCTCGACCATATCCGGTTCATCGTGCTCATCCTCTATCTCGCCAAAAATCTGCTCGAGCACATCCTCCAACGAGATGATACCCGCAGTACCTCCAAACTCATCAATTACCACCGCAATATTGCTCTTGGTCTTGGTGAAGTGGGTGAGCAGATCGTGCAGAGGGAGTGTCTCGGCCACATAGTCAACCTTCATAAGTGCCTCCTCGATACTCTTTGGCGACTCGAAAAGGCGCTTCGAGTTGACATAGCCGATGATATTATCGATCGAATCGCGCCACACGAATATGCGCGAGTACATAGTCTTGACAAATCGCGAGGTGAGCTCCTCCATCGTGCACTCATCGATATCCACCGCCTCGACATCCACACGCGAGACCATAGCGTCGCGCACTCGCAAATCGGCAAAGTCGAGGGCATTTTGGAACATCTTGATATCCTCGTCGACATCGGATGACATCTCGGACGAATTGTTGTTCTCGAGTAAGCTCTCCAGATCGCTACGGTCGAACTCCACCTGCTTCTCCGCCCCCTCGGTCTTGCGACCTACAAGACGCAACATACCATATGAAATGAGTGTTGTAGTGCGCGTTATCGGATAGAGCAGAATGTAGAAAAAGTACATCACCGGCGAGAGGTAACGATAGAAGAAGTTGGGGTTGCTCCTAAAGATGGATTTGGGCAGATACTCGCCCAAGAAGATGATGATAATGGTGGGTATGATGGTCTCGATAACTATCGAGCCCTCACTCGCCATCGATGTCCAGCCCAAGCGGCTGGCAACCTCGCGCAACACCACCGACAAGCACATCGAATAGAAGACCAATGCAATGTTATTACCCACCAGGATGGTAGATATGTACTGGCCCTGATTGTTCGAGAAGAGTCCCGCAATATAGTCGAACATTCGGCTCTGCTTGCGGTCGATCTCCAGACGCAGACGATTCTTGTTGACGAAGGCTATCTCCATACCCGAGAAGAAAGCCGACAGCACAATCATCACCAGCACCACTGCAATCGATATGTAGAGATGTTCCTGCATTTCGTTCTATATTACTTGGTCTTGACGCGACCCACGCTCAGCTCCTGATTCTCATCGAGCTTGCGTCGTCCCTCGCGCATTGGCTTAAGCTTCTGATTAGTCACCGGTGTGGGCATTTTGCCATCCAGCTTCGGGGTTGCCGGTTGTTGCGGCACGGGCTTCATAGCCGGTTTTGGGGCTGATTGCTGAGGTTTCGAAGCGGGCTTTGGCGTGCTCTTGCTCTCGGCAGGTTTTACGACCTCGTCGCCTCTCTTGTTTGCGCTCTGCTCCTCGGCTGCATCCTCCTCGTCCGAGCCACTCTGTAGCTGCTCGGTGTCTACCTGCAGTCTACCCTTCCAATGGCGGAAGCGAGGTTGTGTCATCTCCTCGTCGGACTCGAAGCCTTCACCCACAATCTCATCGGTCTCGGTAACCAATTTGGTGTCGACATTCGAGTAGATGCGCTTGGTCAACGAGTTCCAGAAGAGCTGCTGCGTATAGAGGCGTGTGCCATCGTGCTTGGTGACAACCACATCGCCCTTCGCCTCCCAGAGTTTTCGATTTTCGTAGTAGATGGCGTAGTTTGCCACCAACACCGCATTCACCATAGTGAGCGAATCGTCCTGATAGGTGGTTATCGAGATTCCCTTGCGGAACTCGCGATAGGGATCTCGGCCCAGAGTATATCCCTCCAAGAGGGGTGTTTTGAAGAGATAGGACTTGCGTCCATTCTCCGACATTATGATGGTGAGGTCCTCGCTCTCCTCGGTCTTTATTGCATCGAGCAACTCATCCTCACGCCCCTTATCGGACTTGCACGAGAACAGCAAGATAGCACTTCCCACAAGAAGAAGTGCTACCATTGTCGCTCTGTGTAGTCCGTAACTCATATCTCTGTTTTAGAGTATTTTGGCAAATTTAAGGCTACTGTGCACGGTAACGAACACGAGTAGACAAGCCCTTAGCCAAACCGCAGTTGATGGTGTAGGTTGCACCCTCCTTCAACTCTGCGAAGAAGCACTCCTCTGCAGTCGGGAACACCGAACGGTAGCTGTTAGCGAGCTTCTTTGCATTCTCGGCAAGCGAAGCATCGGTAACCTCCAACAATGGGAGAGCCTTCTGCAAGTAGTCGTAGCCAATCCAATATACTGCGTGCTTCGACAACTCCGAACCGCAATCGCCCGAGCCAGCCACATAGCACTGAGCCAAGAAGTAGAGAGCCAAACCGTCGTCATCGGTCTCGTCAACATTGAGAGCCTCGTTGAACGACTTTGCAGCCACTGCAAAGTTGTTTGCAGTCATCTCGAGGATACCGATACGCACCAACAACTTCTCACGCTCCTCGCCAACGGTCTCGTTAGCCAACGCCTCGCGGAGATACTGCTTTGCCTTGTCGAAGTTCTTCTTTGCCTGGAACACCTGTGCCAACATCATAGCTACACTCGACTGTGGCTTCACGCCATAGTAAGCCTCTGCCACTGTGAGGAAGAAGTCGCTCTCGCAGTTAGCCTTTGCCAAGAGTCCGTAGACATTTGCCAAGAGAGCCTCGTCGCTTGGATTGGCCACAATGCGTGGCTCGAAGATCTTCTGCAAGTTCTCGCACGAAGCTGCGCCGCTGGTGCTGAAGCAGGTCTCGAACTGGCTCTTGAACTCTGCCTGCGACTCGTCAACCGAAGCAAACAATGGTGAGTACTTGTCGTAGACATTCACGATGGTCATTGCATCGACGATATCGTTCTTGTAGTCATCGCACAAGTTCTTGAAGTAGATAGCCACCAACTCAGGGCTTGCTGCGCCATTCACCTCGGTCTGAGCTGCGAGAGCAGTCTCGAAGTCGGCACGGATACCCTCACGGTCGCCCTCGCGGTAGGTCAAGTGCTCACGAGCCTTGCGGTCGAGGATGTAGGCCTTACCACGCTTTGGATGGTCTGCAAAGTGCTGCAAACGGAGGTCGTAGAGGAGAAGCAACGAGTCTACATAGACATTCTTCTCTGCCAACGACTTTGCACGATTGATCTTGTTCTTGTAGAGGGTAACACCTCGCACAAAGGTATTCTCCGACGCTGCAGGGCAGTTCTGCAACAACTGCTGCAAGTACTTTGTAGCCTGCGGATAGTTGCGATTAGCCAGCTCCTCCTTCAAGAAGGTGCTTGCCAAGATGTTCTCCTTACGCTGCTCGGGAGTCTCGCCCCACTTTGCATACTGCGGATCGCTGAAATCCTGCGCCGAGGCACCACTCACAACAAGAGCGAATGCCAAACCGATAAATAATTTTACTGCTTTCATCTTAAATTTTATTTATTGTTAAATCTTAATCGTACTTTGGACGAACAAACCAATAATCTTCACCGAAGAGCGAGAATCCGAGTCCCACCTTGAAGTAGTCCTGACGAATCATACCGATCTTAGGCGATGTGTTCATCAACCCCTTGCTCGAGCCTCGCATACCATACTCGAGCGAGATGTCGATGGTCGATGCACCCATAAACTTGAGCGGAAGTCCGAAACCTGCTGTTACTGCCACCTGCGGAATCGCCACTCCGTTGTACTCCTGATAGTAGTTGCTGTAGCGAGCACCCACACGATAGGCAATGCGCTTGAAGTAGTTGCGGGCATCGAATCGGTTCGGAGTGTAGCTCAGACCAACCTTTGCGGTGTGAGTGTCGACATACTTGACCGTCATATTGTTGTTGACATTCTCCTCGAATCGGCCCTCATTGCCGCTACCCCACGCCTGGAACTCATACTCCACCGCAGCCATAAACTTTATGCCTTGATACATCGCACCCACCTTGACGCTATGAGGCAATCGCATCTGCGAAACGCTATTCTCGTAGAACACCTCAGTATTGGAGATATTGTTCAGGAGCAGACTCTTTGTAACTTTCGGACAGAGACCACCACCATAGTCGTAGGTAGCACCAAAGGTGAGCAGGTGTTTGTCGTTCGAGATGGCATCCCACTGCAAACCCACCTGGAACTTAAAGTTCGAGATGGCGTACTCATCCTCGCCCACTACCGAGAGGTAGGTACCCTGACCAACGAAGTTATTGTCGACAGCCGAGATGTAGTTGTGGGTAATCTTGCCCCAATAGTACTTGGCCGCAATACCTATCGAGAACTGCTTGAAAGGCTCCCATCCCACGCCGAGCTTTACCTCGGTGACATCGCCATCACCCGAATAGGTGTAGGAGGCCGCACCCACATTGCCGGCAACCTCGGGGCTCTGATCGAGGAACGACATCTTGTAGCCCACACTACTGTATGGCATAAGGCTCAAACCCAAGCCCAGACGCTTTGCCAACGGGAACTGCACCGCAATCTCGTGGATATTGACCGAGTTTTTGCCATTCTTGGCTGTGGTGTAGCTATCGCCCGTATACTGACGCTGTACATTCTGCAAGAAGTTGCCCTCGATGCCCACATTGAAGAGGAAGCTCTTCGGAAGGGTTGCGCTGTAACCTGCAGGGTTTACCAGGCTCGGCATCTGATTCGAGCGCCACGCTACACCCACGCCACCCATCGAGCGCATCTGCGTTGTACCAATCGTCTGTAACTCTCCGATACCAAACATCGTATATGGCGAATATGCCGAGACAGCTGCACCACCCTGAGCCGATGCCGAGCTGACACTCATCACCGCCACCACAAGGGTTGCAACCTGCAAAAATTTATATATTGCCTTTCGAAACATTGTACTCCAAAATAGTATTCAATCCCGTAAACATAAGTTTACGAGGTGCAAATATCGCATTTTTAATTCGATTAACAAAACTTTCGGCATCGCCACCGCAAAAAATTATGTTTTTTTTACAATTTTTCTTCGAAACCTGCTCGACATAACCCTTAATTTCGTGCAAAACGCCCTGCATCACACCCTGCTCGATAGCTTCGACAGTCGTGCTACCAAACGCCTCGGCAACCTCCCTCTTTTGGCAAAGGGGCAACTTGGCTGTAAACTCGTGCAACGCCCTGAAACGCATCGCCACACCCGGCGAAATATTGCCTCCGCGGAATATGCCACCCTCGACCGAATCGAAGGTTATGGCACTGCCCATATCGACAATGAGGGCATCCTCGATGCCCATCCCGCAGACCACACCAACAGCCACAGCAATACGGTCTGTACCAAGCGTTTGGCGCGACGAGTAGTCGATACCGATGGGCACCTCCGTAAGCGAGGTAAAGTGCAACACTCTCCCAATTCTCGAGCGCAGTTTTTCGCAGATATTCTCTGCTCCGCCTCGGGTCGAAGCTACAATTGCACCATCAATCTGATGTTGCAACATAATCTGCTCCACCACCGCCATATCGAACTCCTTGGCCGAGCTCTCGCAAAGAAGCTCGTTTGCTTCTAAAACGCCTATCTTGCAGAGTGTATTGCCCTCGTCTACGATTAAATTTGCCATAAATTCTAAAATGCAAAATGCAAAATTCAAAATGCAGAATTATTCTTTTCTTTTGTTCTACCAAAAAAATAGTAGACCTATGTGAGAAATTTGGCGTCCGCCGCACTCGTGCAAAAAGAACTCATCAGAGCGATTTTAACACCTCCACCGCAGTTGCTACGCTCTCTACCCTACGCACAGTCATCTGTAGTCTGCCATCCTTCTGCTTAAGCACAAAGCGGTCGGGCTCGGCGGTAATCTTACGCAACATATCCATAAAGACCTCGCTGCGATAGTATGGCGAGTGCTCGTCGCCCACAAAGCGAACGATCATCAGACCATTCTTCACCTTGACACGCTCCATACCGAGGCGCATAGCCTCCCAACGCAGACGCACAGCATTCATCAGCTCCTTGGCCGCCTGTGGCATCTTGCCGAAGCGGTCCTCCAACTCCGCCTCAAATCTCTGCAATGCCTGCTCATCAGTCATAGCATCGATCTTGCGATAGAGCTTGAGTCGCTCCGCCTGCTGACGCACATAGGACTCCGGCAACTCCGCCTCAACCGAGATATCTAGCACAACATCGTCAACATAGCGCATCTCCTCAACCACCGCCTGCTCCTCGGTGCTGAGGCCCGCAACATCCAGACCCTCGGCCCTCAACTCCGCAATTGCCTCGTTGAGAATCTTCTGATAGGTCTCGAAGCCTATATTTGCAATAAAGCCACTCTGCTCTGCTCCAAGCAGATTGCCCGCACCACGAATATCCAGATCCTGCATCGCAATATTGAAGCCCGAGCCGAGGTCCGAGAACTCCTCGATGGCTCGCAAGCGTCGCCTTGCATCGCTCGACAACATCTCGTCGGGACGTGAAAGCAGATAGCAATAAGCCTTCCTGTCACTTCGTCCCACTCGACCACGCAACTGATGCAGGTTACTCAAGCCAAAGCGGTCGGCATTGTTGATGATTATGGTGTTTACATTCGGAATATCGACGCCACTCTCCACAATCGATGTCGCCACCAGGATATCGAAGTCATGGTAGATAAAGTCCATAATGGTCTTCTCCAGCTCGACAGGCTTCATCTGACCGTGCGCCACCGCCACACGGGCCTCTGGACAGAGTCGCATCAGCATACCCTTGATTGTCATCAGATCCTCCACACAGTTGTGGATGAAGTAGACCTGACCATCCCTCTGCAACTCCGCCTCGACAACCTCCTTGACCAACTCCTCCGAGAAGGTGTGCGACTCGGTCTGTATAGGTCGTCGGTTTGGTGGTGGTGTCGAGATGACCGACAAGTCGCGCGAGCCCATCAGCGAGAACTGCAGGGTGCGCGGTATAGGCGTTGCGGTGAGCGTAAGCGTATCGACACTCACACGCAGTTGAGTAAGTTTCTCCTTCGCTGCAACACCAAAGCGTTGCTCCTCATCGATGATGAGCAGACCGAGGTCGCTAAACTCTACCCCCTTGCCCAACATCTTGTGGGTGCCTATCAGGATATCGATCTTACCCGAGCGCAATTCATCGAGGATGCGTGAGGTATCCTTCGCGCTCTTGGTGCGGTTGAGATACTCTATCGTAACGGGGAAGTCACGCAGTCGGCTCTTGAAGGAGCGGTAGTGTTGCAGTGCCAAAATCGTTGTAGGCACCAGCACCGCCACCTGCTTGCCATCGGTTGCAGCCTTGAATGCAGCACGAATGGCAACCTCGGTCTTACCAAAGCCTACATCACCGCAGATAAGGCGATCCATAGGTCGCGACGACTCCATATCGCGCTTGACCGCCTCCGAAGCCTTGAGCTGATCGGGCGTATCCTCCCATTCGAACGAAGCCTCCAAAGCCTGTTGCAGATAGCTGTCGGGCGAAAAGGCAAAGCCCTCACTCGCCTTGCGCTTGGCATAGAGTGCAATGAGTTCGCGCGAGATATCCTTAACAGCCTTCTTCGCTGCATTCTTAATCTTCTGCCACGCTCCGCTACCGAGTTTATGCACCTTTGGCGGCTCGTCGTCACCACTCTTGTAGCGAGCAATGCGGTGCAGCGAGTGGACATTGACAAAGAGCACATCGCCGTCGCGATAGACGAGCTTTATCGCCTCGTGCATCTTGCCACCCTCCTCAATCTTGACCAGACCACCAAAGCGGCCTACACCGTGATCGATATGGGTGACATAGTCACCCATCTGCAACGAGTTCAACTCGGCAATGGTCATCTGCTCGTCACGCTTGATCTGACCATTTATCTTGTAGCGGCGATATCTCTCGAAGAGTCGATGCTCGGCATAGAGCGCAATCCTGAGATCGTGGTCGGTGAAACCATTATGCAGGGTGAGGCGTGCCATCTCGAACTTTGCACCCTCACGCCCCGTGGCGTAGAGCAACCCCTCAAGACGCTCCGCTTGGGCTCTATTCTCCGATAGGAGCAGTGTGCGATAGCCCATCTCGTGTCGTGAGACGAGTTCATCGGCCAAAACATCGAAATTCTTGTTGAAGCTATTCTGCGGAGCGGTGTGGAAGAGTATCGTCTGCGAGGCAGGTCGCTCGGCAAGCGTATTGCGCAGCAACACAATATTCGACTCGGCCATCCATTCGAGCAACTCCTTGCGCGAGGTTAGTTTTTCTGCCATCTCCTCGGGCTCGGTGCTATCCTGCATAGCCCTCTTGCGGATATCGTCAACCTTGCCCAAGACGAACTCGGGATCCTGCGCCCAATAGCAGACTTCCCCGCCCGCAAACTCCGCAAGCGAGACTCGCCCTACATCTGCGCGGTTGATATTCGAGATGATATCGACCTCGTCGAGCTTGTCGCTCGAGAGCTGACTCGAGAGCTCGAAGCGGCGTATCGAGTCGATCTCGTTGTCGAAGAAGTCGAAACGATAGGGTTTACTCTCCGAGTAGGAGAAGATATCGAAGATACCTCCTCGCACCGAGTATTGACCGGGCTCGTAGACAAAGTCGACCTTGTCGAAACCCAGAGCCTGTACCCTCTCCTCGAGCTCGGCAACCTCGATTGTGTCGCCTCGTCTTATGCGGAACGACTCCGAGGCGAAGCCCTCCATATCGGCAACTCGCTCGGCAAGGGCTTCGGGATATGTGGCCACCACCAAATGGCCCTCACGACGGCTCTTCAGCGCATTGAGGACACCTGTGCGCATAACCACGCTCTCCGCCTCCTCGGCACCATATACCACCGAGCGTTTGTAGGCCGATGGGAAGAACAACACTCGCTCCTCACCCAAGAGGGCATAGAGGTCATTCAGGGCGTATGCTGCGGCATCACGATCCTCGCAGATGACGATATGAACGCCACCCTTGCGAGCTATCGTAGCAGCCATATAAAATAAAAAGGCACCGCCGACCATCTCGTTGAGAAGGACGGTGCCGCCTTTTTTATTCAACACTTTGCCGAGCTCTACCACCTGCGGTGAGCCCTCGGCAAACCTCAGTATCTCGTGCATAGTTTATGTACGGAATGCCTACTTCTTACCCTTCGACTTGCCCGACTTGGCAGGCTTTGCCGATTTGTTTGCTACATTCAGAATGTCGTTGCCATCCTTGTCCTCGTAGCGCACATCTATCATACCGACACCCTGTGACGCCTCGACCTTGATGCGGCACTTGTAACGCCAAGCCCACTGACGACGCAGCGAGAAGAAGCCCTTCTTCAAGAAGGCTGCCACATAAGGGCTCACCACCAGGCGGATAAACTTGTGTCCACGCTCTACGGCGAGCAACGATATCTGATTCTCGATCTTGCGATCGAGGAGTATTGTAGGTTCTACCTTGCCTGTACCCCCGCAAGTTGGGCAGATATCCTCGGTGTTGCTCACCGCCACAGGGCGAATGCGCTGACGGGTAATCTGCATCAAACCGAACTTCGAGAGTGGCAGGATTGTATGCTTTGCCTTATCCGTTGCCATAAGTCGCTGCATCTCCTCATAGAGGAGCTGACGATTCTGCGCCTTATGCATATCGATAAAATCGACAATGACCAGACCGCCCCAGTCGCGCAGACGAATCTGTCGCGCAATCTCTGCGGCAGCGGCGAGGTTGACCTCCATTGCCGTCTGTTCCTGATTATCCTCGGCCTTGGTACGATTTCCGGAGTTTACATCTATGACGTGCATTGCCTCGGTCGACTCCATAATGAGGTAGGCACCTCGCTTGAGCGATACATACTTGGCAAAGAGCGACTTTATCTGTCGCGAGATGTCGAAGTTGTCGAAAATCGGCACTGTGCCGCGATATAACTTCACGATACGCTCCTTCTCGGCATCGACAGCGCGAATGTAGGAGCGAATCTCGTTGTACATAGCCTCGTCGTCGACACATATCTGCGAGAACGAGCCATCGAGCGTATCACGAATGATGGTGTTGGCTCGGCTCATCTCGCCCATCAAGAGTGCCGGGGCTGTGCTTTTGCGAATCTGCTGGCAGGTCTTACGCCACTTCTCGATTGCAGCCAGGATATCCTGCTCGACATCAAGGTCGGTGGCATTGACTGCTGCGGTGCGGATGATTACGCCAAAGTTCTTTGGCAGTACGCCCGCTGCTACTCGCTTGAGTCGGCGCTTCTCCTCGTTGGAGCGAATCTTCTGCGAGATCATCACCTTGGAGGTGAAGGGCAAAAGAACAATGTTGCGACCCGCGAGCGAGATGTCGGCTGTGAGGCGTGGGCCCTTGGTCGAGATCGCCTCCTTGGCAACCTGCACCATCACGAGCTGACCTACTTGCAGATAGTTCTGAATACGACCCTCCTTCTCTACCACAGGTGCACCTTCGAGCTTCATAGTGTCGAGGCGCACACCACGATTGCCGGGCTGATAGCTCTTGACAATCTTGCAGAGCGAAGGGAAGTGTGTTCCCAAATCTTGGTAGTGGATAAAGGCATCGCGTTCGTGTCCGATATTCACGAACGCCGCATTGAGTCCGGGCATAATCTTATGCACCTTACCGAGATAGATGTCGCCTACCGCAAAGCCCGTGTGGGCAATCTCGCGGCTCAACTCTGCCAAGACCTTATCCTCGCACAAGGCGATATTGATCTCGGTGGATGTTACATTGACAATTAATTCTCGATTCATTTTTCAGTGCAAAAAAATTCTTGGCCATTAGCCATTAGTTTTTTTTAGGATTGAGAGGTTGCCCTTATTCAAAATCGGAGATGATTAGGCTATTTTTGCGCGTTACACAGTGGCAGAAAGCGCAGCATACTTGGCGTATGTGAGCATTTCAGCGTCCGACGCACTCGTGCAAAAAAACTCATCAGAACTTCCTGCTGCAAAAATCGTCAATGATGAGACTATTTTTGTGCGATGCTAGGCGATGAAAGCGCAGCATAGTAAGCCTATGTGAGCATTTCAGCGTCCGACGCACTCGTGCAAAAAGAGCTCATCAGAACGATTTTGAATCAGAACGATTTTAAATAGGTAACGCTAAGAGGCACTCCGCACCCTTAGCGTTAAAACCTATGGAAGAGGTGTTTTGACTACTTCTTCTTGTGACGGTCCTTGCGCAGACGCTTCTTGCGCTTGTGCGTTGCCATCTTGTGACGCTTGTGCTTCTTTCCGTTTGGCATAGCTTTTATAATTTTATTGGTTTGTTACTTAATCTTCGATGCAAACGACTTCGCTGGCTTGAATGCAGGAATGTTGTGTGCCGGAATAGTGATAGTTGTATTCTTCGAGATGTTACGAGCAACCTTCTCAGCGCGCTCCTTGATGATGAACGAACCAAAGCCACGGAGGTATACTGCCTCACCGTTCTCGAGCGAACCCTTAACCTCGTCCATAAAAGCCTCAACGATTGTCTGAATCTGGACCTTCTCTACGCCGGTCTTCTTCGCAATCTCGTTTACGATATCTGCCTTTGTCATAACTTGTGTAGAAATTAAATTGTTTTGTCTCTAATTTTTGCGGTTGCAAATATACACTTTATTTGCCAACCGAGCAAAATTTTTGCGTTATTTTTTACAAAATTAAGCAATTAGAGCATTTTTGAAGCCCTATTTAAGCCACGATTTTGCCAAAATTGCACCTAAAACTGATTGAACGCACGCGCGAAGCCCTCTACCGCCTGGTCGAGTCCCGACTGCAGTTTCTTGCCAATCATCATTCGCATCATCATATTGAGCTCGGCGTGGAGCACAAGGCGTATGCGGGTATCGCCCTCGGCGACCTGATGCAGCTGAATCCAGAAGGCAAAATCCATCGGCACATTGCCGCCATCACCAACTACCTTAATATGTTTATTCTCAACCTTTTCCTCGATGCGAAGACCCACGGTGAAGCCCTTCACCTTGAACGAACAACGCTCCTCAGTGGCCTGCCACTCCTCTACTTTATCCTGAACAGCAGGGGTAAGCAGTGTAAAGTTGGATATGAGCGGAAAGATCTGCGCTGCCGAACGGAATATCTGTTGTTGTTTCGAAATATACTCTTGCATCTTATCTTTGCTTTTAGTTGTTAGTCGTTAGCCTTTGGATTTTTTCTGTGGCAAATATACAACTTTTCAACATTTTTTATATATATTTGTAGAGTTAATTGGATAAAAAATTGCCCAACTCGAAATTTTACATTTTCACACTTATTGCAAACCAAGAGATTACATCAATAAATCAACAAAACCACTATGAAAAAGATTTTAGTTCTAATTATGGCTGCTATGATTGGTATCACAGCATCGGCGCAGTACAAGGCGCCAAAGATTATTGCACACCGGGGCTATCACAAGTCGGAGGGTGCTGCACGCAACTCTCTCAACGCTTTGAAAGCGGCTCAGGAGGCTGCTTGGTGGGGCTCGGAGTGCGACCTTCAGCTCACCAAGGATGGCGAGGTACTCGTCGTTCACGGCCCTATGCACAGCGATGGTAAGCGCAAGCTCAATGTCAACAAGTCGACCAAGGAGCAGGTGCAGGCTCTCCTGCTCACAAGTGGCGAGAAGGTACCTACTCTCGAGGAGTATCTCCAGCAGATGACCAAGTCGAAGAACACCAAACTCATCATCGAGATCAAGAACCAACCTACCCCACAGCTCGAGACCGAGATCGTGGAGAAGACTCTCGCGTTGGTGGCAAAGTATGGTCTTGAGGAGGAGGTTGAGTATATCGCCTTCCGTTTCTGGGTATGTCGCGAGTTGGCACGCCTTGCCCCTAAGGGTACAAAGATCGCCTACCTCAATGGCGACTACACCCCGGCATACTGCAAGTCGTTTGGTTGCGCGGGTATCGACTACCGCTACTCAATTCTCAAGGCGCATAAGAATTGGATCAAGCAGGCTCACAAGTTGGGTATGTACGTGAATGCCTGGACCGTAAACAAGGATGAGGATATCCGTTGGTGTATCAAGAACGGTGTCGATTTCATCACCACCGATGACCCCGTACTCGTTCAGAACATAATCAACGAGATGTGCAAATAGTGACTAAACCGCAAAAGAGAAGAACCTATGAAAAAGATATTTTTAGCACTTTTGGCTACCGCAGCCGTACTCACCGCTTCGGCACAGTATAAGGCTCCACAGATTGTTGCAAATGGCGGATTCCACAGGTCGCCTGCAAGCGGAGCAAAGAACTCAATGAGCGCACTCAAGGCGGCACAGAAACTGAAGGTCTATGGCTCGGAGTGTGATGTAAACCTCACTAAGGATGGCGAGGTATTGGTAGTACAAAGCGGTTGGCACCCTAACAAGAAGGCCAATCCGAAGGCTGATGTTCAGCGTTCGACCAAGGCGAAGATTCTTGAAGTACCTTACGCCAATGGCGAGAATGTCTGCACACTCGAGGAGTACCTCAAGCGAGCAGCCAAGAAGCCTGCAACAAAGCTCATTCTCGACATCAAGAATCAGGGCTCTATCAAGCGTGAGAGTCAGCTCGTTGAGAAGACCTTGGAGATTGTTGCCAAAGCGGGTATGGAGGCAAATGTCGAGTATATTGCTGCACACGCCTGGACCTGCTTCGAGCTTGCACAGAAGGCTCCACAAGGCACCAAAATCTCCTATCTCGATGGCAACTACGACCCTGCTTATGTAAAGGCTATGGGTTGCTCGGGTATCGACTACAACTTTGCCAAGCTCAAGAAAAAGAGGGGTTGGATCAAGGAGGCAAAGAAGCTCGGTCTTACAGTCAATGTCTGGACAGTCAACAAGGATCAGGATATCCGCTGGTGCATTCAGAATGGCGTGGACATCATCACTACCGATGATCCTATCCTCGTAAAGACCATCATCAAGGATATGTGTGGTAAGAAATAGTCTTTAGGATATGCATTTCCGATTTGGCTTAGACGACAAACCGAGCGTGGGAGCGATGTTGCTCTACGGGTTGCAGTGGCTGATGATTTGTATCCCCGTGGTACTCACCAGCACATTCATTGCACCCGAGGGCGAGATGGTATTCTTCACTCAGAAGCTCTTCGCAGTGTGTGGTTTGGCCATCATCGTACAAGTTCTGTGGGGTCACCGCCTACCTTTGGTGGCGGGCCCTGCAGCAGTCTTGCTGATGGGTGTTATTGCTGCCCACTCGCAGGGACACGACGCTTCGACCATCTATCCGTCGATGGTGGTGGGCGGTGCGTTCGTCACACTCTTGGCTGCAGTCGGAGCGATGAAGTATATCCAGCGCATCTTCACACCTCGCATCGTGGCTGCCATCGTTGTGCTCATATCGTTCACAATGGCAAAGCCTATCGTCGGCCTCATCTTTGCCGACAAAGCTCACGCAGGTTTGGCACTCGTTGCCACCATTGTGGGCATAGCCCTTATGGCCTGGGCAAACAAGGCATTCCGAGGAATATGGAAATCGGCTGTGGTAATTATTGCTATGGTGCTCGGCTCGCTCTTCTACTACTGCGTGACGGGCTTCCCGAAGAGCTTTGTCAGCGATAGTGTCGCACCTCACCTTTTCCTCGATGAATACCACCTCGATGCAGGTGTCATACTCGCCTTTCTGTTCTGCTATATTGCACTACTTATCAATCAGATAGGCTCGGTGCAGTCGCTTGGCGAGATGGTGGGTGCATCAGATATGGAGCGACGACAAAAGCGAGGTCTGCTCGCCACCGGACTCTTCAACATAGCGTGCGGTGCAACGGGCGTATTGGGCGTGGTCGACTACTCGCTTTCGCCTGGTGTGGTGGCATCCACTTCGTGCGCTTCGCGCTACACCATCCTACCCGCTGCGGTAGCAATGATTGTGCTCTCGCTATTCCCACAGGTAGTGGCAGCGCTACTCACTATCCCTCAACCTATTATGGGCATTGTACTGCTCTTCCTGATGGCCACACAGGTAGCTGCGGGATTGGAGATTATCCACTCGTCGAAGGCGGTACTTTCGTTCCGCGACGGACTTGTATTGGGTATTCCGATTATGGTCACGATAATACTCTCGTTTGCCCCTGCCGAGGCTATGGCGGCAGTACCGTCGCTATTGCGCCCTATCGTGGGTAATGGCTTCGTGATGGGCATTATCGTTGTTCTCCTTCTCGAGCACCTTGTCCTGCGCGAGAAGAGGAGCGCAAAAGAGAGCTAACACCATCGAAGGTGCTACAAAAAAGGAGTGTGCTGATTCGCAATGAACCAGCACACTTTTTGTTGAATCGTAGCGCTACTAAGCCTTCTCGGTCTTTGGAGCAGCCAAACGACGCTCCTTGATGCGAGCCTTCTTACCGGTAAGCTCACGGAAGTAGTAGATACGAGCGCGGCGAACAACACCATACTTGTTGACCTCGATCTTGTCGATGTGTGGCGAGTAGAGAGGGAAGATACGCTCAACGCCTACGCCGTTCGAAACCTTACGGATAGTAAACATCTTGGTCTTACCTGTACCCTTGATCTGGATAACTACACCACGGAAGCTCTGCAAACGCTCCTTGCTTCCCTCGATGATACGATAAGTAACGGTGATTGTGTCACCTGCTGAGAACTGAGGGATGTCGGCATCAGTCTTTGTCCACATCTGCTCGTTCACGAGTCTGATTAATGAATCCTTGTTCATTGTTGCAACAAAATTTTATAAGTTTCCATTCAACATTATCGCTGCAATCCCACTACCATAGCCGGACACTGCCGTCTAATCCTTGCGTTTGACCGCACTTTTGTCGGATTACCCTATATAAGAGGTTGATATGCGGCGCAAAGGTAAGAATAATTTCCGAAACTGCAAAGCAACTATCAGATTTTGAGCAAAAAACATCGCAAGTAGCAAAAACAAGTGTGTCCCAAAGACTTTGGAACACACTTAAATATTATATAGGTATACTACTTTGTAGCGGTAGCAGCCGGCTTCTCAACAATACCGAGCTCCTTCTTCACCAAAGCGGCGATATCGGTGAGCTGTGACTCGTCGTAGTAAGCAAGGCTTGGTACACCGGTGTTGAACACAGCGAGATAGCCATTTGCCTTTGCCACCTTATTGACAGCCTCCTGAGCCTTCTTCTGCACCGGCTCGAGCAACTCTGCCTCCTTCTTCTGGAAGTCCTGCTGAGCAATCTGCTGGAACTCGGCAAAACGCTGCTGCAACTGCTCAAGCTCCTGCTGACGCATCTGCTTCACCGATGCTGCCATAGTAGCCTGATTCTTCTGGAAGTCTGCCAACTTATTATTGAACTCCACCTGAATCTGCTCCATCTGCTCCTGCAAATCCTTACCAAAGGTCTCGAGGTTCTTCTGCGCCTCATCGAACTCCGGCATTGCTACCACGATCTCCTGCATATTAACACGCGCCATCTTCTGCGCCGATGCAGTGCTGATGCCGAGCATCGCAACCGCCAAAAGGGTCAATCCCAAAACTTTTTTCATAGTCTCTTGCATTTATTATTTTAGTTTTTCGATAATCTTGTCGGTGTGGTCGATGGCTGTGCCAAAGTAGAGAATCGAGGCATTCGACGCCTTGTCCAACACAAGTTCGTAGCCATTGGCCTTGGCATAGGCCTCGATAGCGGCAAATACTCGCTCCTGAATAGGCTTGATGAGCTCGACACGCTTCTTGATGAGGGTGCCCTCGTCACCAAATACCTCCTTCTGGAACTTCTGTGCCTCCTCCTCTTTCTTTAGAATCTGCTGCTCGATTGTCGCCTGCGAACTCATCGAGAGCGAGTTTTTCTGCGCCATATAGCTATTGTAGAGCGACTCGATGCTCTTGTATTTGTTGTCAACTTCGGCCTGATAGCTCTTTGCCAACTCATCGAGTTGAGTCATTGCCTTGTTGTAGGCTTCGAGCGACTTGAATATCTTCTCGCTATCGACAACACAGTACTTTTGTGCCGAGGCGAAACCCAAAGTTGCCAGGGCAAAGATTGCAGTTAAAAGGATTCGTTTCATAGTACTATAGTTTTTTAGTTAAACGAAAGTTACATCAAATATATTGCCACACGCCCTAGAAGCTCTGTCCGATGACGAAGTGGAACTGGCTACCGCTACGCTTGGTCGAGCCTGCAGGTGGGTCGAAGCCCCAACCCCAATCGATACCGAGCATACCCACGATAGGGAGGTAGAGTCGCACACCGACACCCGCCGAACGCTTCACCTTCCACGGAGCAAAGTCCTTCCACGAGGTAAATCCGTTACCCGCCTCGAGGAAGCCGAGAACATAGATCTGCGACGAAGGCTTGAGGATTACAGGGTAGCGCAACTCGACGGTGTACTTGTTGTAGGCTATCGAGTAGTTGCTGCCCATAGGGTCCAATGCTCCATCCTCGTATCCACGCAACGAGATGATGTCGACACCATACATTGTGTAGCCCGACATACCGTCACCTCCGACCTGGAATCGCTCGAATGGCGAAATCTTATGCTTGTTGTAGTGACCGAGGTAACCCATCTCTGCCTTCGCCATCAAGACGAGGTTGTTGTTTGGCGTGAGAGCCTGGAACCACTGTGCCTTGAAGAGCCACTTGTGGAACTCGCTCCAGCGGTAACGCTCCTGCTCGCTCATCGACTTATCAGCATAGTTCTTGCCATCCATAGCCGAGAATGGAGGTGTCACCTGCACCGATACCGAGATATCCGAGCCTCGACGCGGATAGATCGGCTGATCGGTGGAGTTTCGAGCCAACACCAATCGCAGCGAGAGCATATTGGCATCACCATTCGACATCACGAACGACTGGTAGTTCTTCAGACCATATCGCTGATATGCCAACTCGCCGTAGAAGGTGAAGTATGGATCGGGCCACGACAGACGCTTACCCAAGCCCACCGAAAGTCCATACGAACGGAAGTAGGATGTTGCCGACTGCCAGATGTAGTAGGCGTTGTTCTGCTCGGAGAGGTGTCCCGAGATGGTGAACGAGTTTGGCTTGCGACCTCCGAGCCAAGGATCCTGGAACGAGAGTGCGAGAGCCTTATAGTATGTACCATTGGTCTGTCCCGAGATGGAGAGACGCTGGTTCTGTCCCATTGGATACGGTTTCCACGCACCCTTCTTGAAGAAGTTGCGAATCGAGAGGTTGTTGAGCGTGATACCCACCGAGCCCACGAATGTACCCGAGCCCCAACCTGCAGCTACATTGAACTGGTCGGACGCCTTCTCCTCGAGTGGCCAGTTCACATCGACCAAGTCATTCGACACAGGCTTGATGTCGGGAACGAGTGCCTCCTCGTTGAAGTGCTGCATACCCGCCAAAGTACGGATGGTCTGCATAATGAGGGCGCGGTTGTAGAGCTCACCCGGACGAGTGTAGAGCTCACGGCGGATAACCTCATCGTTGACGCGGTTGTTACCCGTAATACCCACATTGTTGATGGTGAACTGATTACCCTCAAATATCTTAATCTCAAGATCGAGCGAATCCTTACCAATAATAATCTCCGAAGGCTCGATCTGCGACATCAGATAGCCATCGTTCTGATAGAGCGACGAGACGGACATATCGTCAGGGTTCTGCTCCTTGCCGATACCGAGTCGCTTGTGGATAGATTTCTTGTCGTAGACATCGCCCTTCTTCACAGAGAGCATATTGCCGAGCATCTCGGTATCGTACTTGGAGTTACCCACCCAGCTCACATTGCGGATATAGTACTTGTTACCCTCGGCAAGTTTGATATTGATACCTATGCGCTCCTTGCCACGCTTGGTGGTGAGGCGGTAGAGCGAGTCCGAGATAATATTGGCATTGCGATAACCCTTCGAGTTGTAGAAGTCGAGCATAAGTTCCTTATCCTCCTCGTACTCCTTGTCGTTGAACTTGGTCTTCTGCCAGAATAGAGGACTCACCTTGTGTGTCTTCTTGAATGTGCGTGCCAGACGCTTGTCGTCGAAGTTTTCGTTACCATCAAAGGTGATCTCGCCAATGCGGATACGATTATTCTTCTTCACACCAAAGGTGACATTCACAGCCTGCTTGATCACTGAGTCGGGCTCGACCTTGACATCAATCTCGCAATCGAGGAAGCCCTTCTCGCCGAAGTGCTCCTTGAGGAGCTTGATATTGCGGTCCACGATATGGTCGGAGAGTTCGTGACCTCGCTTGAGCTTAAGTACCTCATCGATGAGATCCTTCGACTTGCTCTTTGAGACTCCTGTAACAGCCCAATTCATCACACGAGGTCGCTCGCGGAGCATCACCTCCAGGTCGACCGAATCGCCCTCGATGGTGGCACCAATCTGAATATCCTCGAAGTAGCGCTGCGACCAGAGGCGCATCATTGCGTTCTGAATAAACGAGCCCGAGAGGTATATCGAATCGCCAGGTACCAAGCCCGATGATGAGCGGATTATATCGTGGTTGATATGCTTCACACCGTGAATGTTGACACGACGAATGTGGTAGGCTCTGTCGTCTGCCTCCGACAAGTAGGGGGCATCCTTCGGCATCACAAACTCATCCTTGACGGCAGTCGAGTCGGCAGCTATGGTATCGATGCTCTGCGCCGAAGCCGAGAGGGCAAACAGCGAGGCAATGAATAGGCAAACTATTTTAGCAAACAATCTCATCATTCGTAAATCGGTTAAAGCAGACCATAGCGACGGTTGCGCTCGGCATAGACCGCCAAAGCCTTTGCAAAGGCCTCCTCACGGAAGTCGGGCCACATAATCTGCGGAAAGTACATTTCGGCGTAGGATGCCTGCCACAACATAAAGTTACTGAGGCGACACTCGCCGCTGGTGCGGATAACGAGGTCGGGATCGGGCATATCGGCAGTATCGAGGTGTGCCGAGATGAGTTTATCGTCAATCTGCTCCGCCTTGAGTTCGCCACGCTCGACCTTCTCGGCGACAGAGCGGGTAGCACGCACCAACTCATCACGCGAAGAGTAGTCGAAGGCCAACACAAGTGTCAACTTGTCGCCCTCGGCTGTGCTTCTCTCGATATGGAGCAGACGCTCGCGCACCTCCTCCGAGAAGCGGTCGCGACGACCAATGAATCGCACCCTCACACCCTGCTCTACAAGCTCGGGAGTCTCCTTGGTGACACTCTGGCAGAAGAGCTGCATCAGCGCATCGACCTCCGCCTGCGGACGACCCCAATTCTCGGTCGAGAAGGCGTAGAGCGTGAGGTAGCGTACACCACTCTTGCGGGCGGCCTTGATACAAGCCTTCACCGAGGCAACACCCTCGATGTGTCCCTCGTAACGCTCCTTGCCCTGAGCCTCTGCCCAGCGACCATTGCCGTCCATTATAATGGCGATATGTGCAGGAATCTTCTCCATTCTTATCCTATATAGGGCGCAAAGATATGAAAAATTCAGAATTCAGAATGCAAAATTCAAAATTATTTTTCTCTTATATAGCTAAAGCTATAATTTTAAACGGAATTCTGCCCGAATTATAGCCAGCAGCGTCGGTTCTGCATTTTGAATTCAGCATTTTATATTATTTTATATTTTGCTTTTTACTTTTTGCATTAACCCTGCTTCGCAGGCTTTTCCTCCTTCGCATCTCGGCATAGTCTGCAAGCACCCTCTGCTCTTGCTTCGTGCGTCGGTTCTGCATTTTGCATTCTGCATTCTGCATCTTGCATTCTGCATTTTGCATTTTGCATTTATCTCACATCCACTCCCCACATCATCTTATTGCGTAACGAGTCGAAGAAAGATTTATTGTGCGGAACTGCCAAACGGACACATCTTTCGGCTTTGCGGATGGTGAGAACAGCATTGTTTGCCACCTTGAAGGTGCGATTATCAACCGACACCGAAGCCTCGTTGTTGCGTGTTGCAATGCGGAGCGACACCACGCTCGAATCGGGCATTACGATAGGTCGCATCGTGAGGTTGTGAGGGGCGAGCGGAGTGAGCAGAAACGAGTGGCACGAAGGCGCAAGAATAGGACCTCCGGCACTCAACGAATAGGCAGTCGAACCTGTTGGTGTTGAGATAATTACACCATCGCCATTATAGGTCGAAACGCTATTGCCATCGATCTCCGCATCGATCGAAATCATCGTCGCTCCAAGACGCTGCACAGCCACCTCGTTCAGGGCGTAGAGCGGGCTATCGGACAACCCCTCGACGCAGAGCATTTCGCGCTGCTCGAGGCGGAGTCCACCACGAGCTATACCCTCGAATACCACATCGATATCCTGACGAGGCGCAAGAGCCATAAAACCGAGATGACCGCCATTGATACCCACCACCGGGATGTCGGCTCCATCGAGACGATGCACACCCTCGAGCAGGGTGCCATCACCGCCATAGCAGACCATCACCGCATCGTCGGGCTGACTTCCGACCGATTCATCGTAGATATGCTCGGCAGCAATGGTGCGTGAGGTGAGCAATGCCACGCTCTCTGCAAATTCACGATTTATGGCATAATCGAAGCCATAATTCTCTATGGCAGAGAATATTTTCTCGATATCCTCCGCACGGAGTGCGATACCTTTGCGTGAAAAAAGTATAATTTTCATCTCTTATTTCGGCGAAATTGATTAACTTTACAACGATTTTGGCGCGAAGTGTGCAAAATCAATGGCAAATATAGCGATTTTTTATGACAAAATTAAGCGTAAATGTAAATAAGATTGCTGTAATCCGCAATTCACGAGGTGGAAACACACCCGATGTTGTGGCTGCAGCACTTGCAATAGAGCGTTTTGGTGGCGAAGGAATCACCGTACACCCTCGTCCCGATGCTCGCCACATCCGTTATTCGGATGTGCGTGAGTTGAAGAAGGTCATCAAGACCGAACTCAATATCGAGGGCAACCCTATCGGCTCGTTTGTCGATCTGGTACTGGAGGTTGTGCCGGCACAGGTAACTCTTGTGCCCGATGCGGTGGATGCCATCACATCGAATGCCGGATGGGATACCCTCGCCAACAAGGAGTTCCTCACCGATATCACCAAGCGTTTCCACGAAAAGGGGATTCGTGTCTCAATCTTTGTCGATCCGAAGACGGAGATGGTGGCAGGAGCTGCCGCTTGCGGTGCCGACCGCGTGGAGCTCTACACCGAGGCCTATGCCGCTAACTACAAGGCCGATAGAGAGGCTGCCATTGCCCCTTATATTGCTGCTGCCGAGGAGGCCCGCAAGTGTGGTTTGGGATTGAATGCAGGTCACGATCTTTCGCTCGAGAATCTGCAATATTTCGCCGAGCAGATTCCGTGGTGCGACGAGGTCTCGATAGGTCACGCACTTATCAGCGATGCCCTCTACTACGGTTTGGAGAATACGGTACAGCTCTATCGCAGATGCCTGCGATAAAATTCAGAATTCAAAATGCAAAATGCAAAATTAGCTAATGGCTAATGGCCGGTGGCTAAAAGTTAAAAATAATGACTAACCCATTAGAACTACCAATATTTGAACGCATTTCACGCCTTGTTGACGAGCGAGGTGTCGAGGCGTATGTTGTGGGCGGATATGTCCGCGACCACTACCTGCATCGCCCTTGTACCGACATCGATGTGGTGGTTGTGGGTAGCGGAATAGAGATTGCCGAGGCTCTCGGCAAGGAGTTGCACACCAAGGTGTCGGTCTTCAAGACCTTCGGTACAGCTATGCTGCGTGCCGATGGCTACGAGGTGGAGTTTGTCGGGGCTCGCAAAGAGTCCTATTCACCCGATTCGCGTAAGCCGCACGTTGAGGATGGTACCATCGAAGATGATCAGCGTCGACGCGACTTTACCATCAACGCTATGGCGTGGTCGCTCAATGGCAAGACATTTGGAGAGTTGGTAGATCCGTTCGATGGAATGTACGACCTCGAGGATTGCATCATCTGCACCCCGTGTGACCCCGACATTACCTTCTCGGACGACCCTCTGCGAATGATGCGAGGCATCCGCTTCGCCTCGCAGCTCGGCTTCGAGTTGGAGGACGAGACCTTCGAGGCTATGAAGCGCAACCGCGAGCGCATCAAGATTGTGTCGCAGGAGCGCATCATCACCGAGCTGAACAAGATTGTGGCTTCGCCCGTTCCTTCAATCGGCTTCGAATTGCTCGAGTTGACGGGATTGCTCGAGATTATATTCCCCGAGTTGCACGCCCTCTGCGGTGTGGAGCGCAGGGGCAACCACGCCCACAAGGACAACTTCAAGCACACGCTCAAGGTGCTCGACAATGTGGCACGCAAGAGCGATGATCTGTGGTTGCGTTGGGCTGCCATTATGCACGATATAGCCAAGCCAAAGTGCAAGTCGTATGACCCTCGCATAGGTTTCTCGTTCCACGGACACGAAGTGGCAGGTTCGAAGATGGTACAACCAATTTTCCGCCGCCTGAAACTCCCTTTGGGCGAGACGATGAAGTTTGTGCAGAAGCTCGTATTCCTCCACTTGCGACCAATTATCCTGGCCGAGGATGTGGTGACCGACTCGGCTGTGCGACGCTTGTTGTTTGAGGCGGGCGACGATGTGGAGAAGTTGATGACCTTATGTGAGGCCGACATCACCTCGGGCATCGAGAGCAAGGTGAAACGCTTCCTCGCAAACTTCGAGATGGTACGCGAGAAGATGCGCGATTTGGAGGAGCGTGACCGCATCCGCAACTTCCAACCGCCAATCACGGGCGACACCATTATGCGCGAGTACGATATCGAGCCTTGCGCTATTTTGGGCGAGATAAAGGAGATAATCAAGAATGCAATCCTCGATGGCGAGATTCCGAACGACTACGACGCTGCCCACGCTATGATGGAGCGTCTGGCCGAGGAGCGAGGATTAAAAAAGAGATAGAGAATGATAATCAGAGTAGGTCACGGATACGATGTGCACGCCCTCGGAGAGGGTTTGCGATTGGTGTTGGGAGGAGTTGAGATCCCCCACACAAAGGGTTGTATAGCCCATTCGGATGGTGATGTGTTGGTACACGCCATCTGCGATGCACTGCTCGGAGCAGCTGCTATGGGCGACATCGGCAAGCACTTTCCCGACACATCGTCGGAGTTCAAAGGTATCGACTCACTCATTCTGCTGCGCAGAGTTGTCGCTCTGCTTGACGAGGAGGGTTACACAATATCGAACATCGACTCGACCATAGCGATGCAACGACCAAAGTTGCGTCCCCACATCGACACTATGCGAGCACGCATAGCCGAGGCAGCGGGACTCACCATCGAGCAGGTCTCGGTCAAGGCGACCACCACCGAGCACCTCGGTTTCGAGGGCGAGGAGAGGGGTGTATCGGCCACCGCCGTCTGCCTCATCACCAAGGAATAAACATAATATAGAATAGATATGTCAGCAATCAGAAATTTGGAGCCCAAGTTAGTTTGGGAGATATTCGATGACATCACGCGCGTACCGCGTCCATCGAAGAAGGAGGAGAAGATCACAAAGTTCCTCATCGAGTTTGCCGAGGCACACCACCTCGACTATCAGTGCGATGCCATAGGCAATGTTGTTATCCGCAAGGCGGCAGCCGCAGGCTACGAATCGCGCCCTACCATCGTGCTTCAGGCCCATACCGATATGGTATGTGAGAAGAACTCCGACAAGGTGTTCGACTTCGACAACGACGCCATCGAGACCATCATCGATGGCGAGTGGGTGAAGGCCGATGGCACAACACTCGGTGCCGACGACGGTATCGGTGTAGCGGCGGCATTGGCTCTCCTTATCGACGAGAGCGTAGCACACCCTGCACTCGAGGCACTCTTCACAGTAGACGAGGAGACAGGTCTTACCGGAGCATTCAACCTCGGCGAGGGTATGGTCAAGGGCAAGTACCTCATCAACCTCGACTCGGAGGATGAGGGTGAGGTATTTATCGGTTGTGCTGGTGGTATCGACACCTTGGCATACTTGCCTCTTGTGACCAAGAAGGCTCCGAGCCACCACACCTTCTACAAGGTGAGCGTAAGCGGCCTCTTGGGTGGTCACTCGGGTGACGACATCGACAAGGGACACGCCAACTCGAACAAACTTGCTGCACGCATTGCAGAGCGTGGCGCACGACTGTTCGGTGCCAAGCTCGCCCACTTCGACGGAGGTAATCTCCGCAACGCCATTCCGCGTGAGGCATACATCATCCTGGGTGTACCAAGCGTACAGGCAGAGGAGTTTGTGACCGATACGAAGGCGTTTGCCGAGGCTCTTTGCGCAGAGTTCGCATTGGTGGAGAAGGGTGCAAAGATTGAGATTGCAGAGGTTGACGCTCCTGCCACAGTGCTTGGCGAGGAGACACAGCGAAACCTGCTCCTGGCTCTGATTAGCGTTCCATCGGGCGTGTTGGCTATGTCGGCAGCAATGCCGGGCCTGGTCGAGACATCGACCAACCTCGCCTCGGTGAAGTTCCGCGAGGATGAGATTGTGATAACCACATCGCAGCGTTCGTCGCTGGAGAGTGCCAAGGAGTACGCCAAGCTCCACGTCGAGAGCGCATTCGTAGCGGCAGGTTGTCAGGTTGTACACTCGGATGGCTATCCGGGTTGGGCACCAAACCCTAACTCGGCACTGCTCGAGTGCACCAAGGCGGCATACCAGCGACTTTTTGGCAAGGAGGTGAAGGTGCGTGCCATCCACGCAGGTCTGGAGTGCGGACTCTTCCTCGAGAAGTATCCACACCTGGAGATGGTATCGTTCGGTCCTACCCTACGCGGTGTTCACTCGCCTGACGAGCGTCTCGAAATCGCCACCGTTGACAAGTTCTGGAAGCTCTTACTGGAGGTTGTGGCGACTATTGAGTAATAATCGCCTTATTCGCAATTCGTATAAAATATCGGTTGTCGGAGTGATCGACTACTCCGACAACCGATATTTCGTTGAGTGGTATATCCTCAAGGGCATAGCGACAAGTGGGGAGTGTGCAGACCTCGAGACGATTACCATCGGCATCGACCAAGGTGCGATAGGTGGTGACCAAGTCGCCATCGAGCGTGTCGCACCACTTCAGTCCTCGCTCCTCGTCGCAGATACGCACTCTGTCGAAGCGACAGAGCGAGCTGATATCATCGTTACAAAGTTCATCAAAACGCTTTGTAGCAGGAGTAAACTCTCGAGATTGCCCAGTACGACGAATATAGCGCGAGAGGAGTTCACCATCGATATTGGCCAACGGAAAATCGCCATCAGAGCACGCTCCGAGAGCCACCTTACCACCTATGCGAGCCAGCATAAGTCCGCTGCAGAGAATCTCAACCTCGCTATAGATGGGTAGCTCCTTATCGAGATTGGGAGACTCGATGGATACCTCCACCCCACCACTCTCATCGACCACAACCACACTTGCGGGGAACTCGCCCAACCAACTGTTCGCCACAACCACACCTCGCAGACGGTAGTCGTCGACAATCGGGTAGTGGTCACCTCGACACAACGATTTGAGATGAGCAATGGATACCACACCTCCACTACTCATCCTCTCACCCTTGTGACACGAGATTGTCATCAGGATACTAATCACTATTGCAAGACGTCTTGAGATCATCCTCGAAACGCGGCGTTAGAACATATGCCTCCCCTCCCCCAATCACGCAATAGCTCAATATGCCGGTTAGATCAGCAAGGCTATCGGGCGCAGAGAGGGATGAGTATTGGCTGATATAGAGGTAGATTTGTTGCTGATTATCATCTACATAACGGTAATACTCCGTCTCTTCATCTACAGGCAAATGGAGAAGGTTGCGCAATCTCACCAGACGACCGCAGAGCGAAAGGTCGAGCGACTCGACATCACAGGCAAGAGGCTCGATTGGGGCGAGAGATGCGCCACGCACAAGGTGCTTTGCAATGAGTTGCTGAGCCCCTATTTCGCGCGGTGTCAAGTCGTAACTCTCGGGTGGCAACCCCACCTGCACCACACCATCCTTGAGGGCAACCGCCAACCCCTCGAGCTTGACTGCAACCTCGAGCCCCAGAGGGTATATGCTGTGCATATTGTAGCCGCCAAGCAGCAGCTCAACTGCTCCGCTCTCATCCTCGACAAAGAGCGTGCGATGGAAATTTTGGGCGACATCCGTCGAGGTAACACGCCCCACACACACCTTGTCGGAGTTGATGGTTGTGCAACCCTGCTCCGCAAGTAGACGAATATCGGCCATAGTGCAGTTTGGAGCCTCGGCAAACGAACTCTCCGAAGGGAGGCTATGGCGATTGTAGCAACCCGCAGCCACCACCATTATAAAGACCAAAAGTGCAGGGACAGCCCTCATTGTAGATAAAATTCAATCAAACTTCTACAAAATTAATAAATATCCCGAAATTTTTGCTACTTTTGCTCAGAAATAGCGAAACATTAGAGAGATATGATCCATTTTTTGCAGACAGAGCCACCACTCAAGGATGTCATCGTGCCAGATAGCATTCAGAAGGCTCAATTTGCCGAGGCGGTCAAGAAACTTGGCGAGATTGGCAAGATAGACTACCACGAGCTGCTGAACAATATGCTTCAGGAGACGGTGTGGGTGTTGATCAAGATTGCGATAGCTTTTGCCATCTACTTCGTAGGTCGCCTGTTGATGAGGTGGATACTCCGCATTATGGACAGGGCTTTCACTCGCCACGATGTCGAGCTATCGCTACGCTCGTTCTTGCGCAGCATTGTCAAGGTGCTGATGCTCATTATGATATTCCTCGCCATCATTCAGACTCTGGGTGTCAACACATCGTCATTCCTCGCCATCTTCGCATCGGCAGGTCTGGCTATAGGTATGGCACTGAGCGGCACATTGCAGAACTTTGCAGGTGGTGTTATCCTGCTCCTGCTGCGCCCTTACAGGGTGGGCGACTACATCGAGGCTATGGGACAATCGGGCACTGTGGAGTCGATTGGTCTATTCTCGACCTGCCTCAAGACCCCAGACCTGCAGACCATCTATGTGCCTAACGGAGCAATATCGACATCTATTATCGACAACTATTCGCAGTCGGAAACTCGCCGTGTCGACTGGCTGCTCTCCATCTCGTATGGCGACGATGTAGATGTGGCACGACGCGAGATTTTGGCAATTCTCGAGAGCGATGAGCGTGTGTTGAAGCAGCCTGAGGCTGTGGTCTATGTCAAAACCTTGAACTCGAGCTCGGTCGATCTCTCCATCCGCGCCTGGGTCAATAACGACGACTATTGGTCACTCCTCTTCGACATCAACGAGAGGCTGTACAAGGAGCTTCCGAGCAAGGGTATAAACTTCCCATTCCCGCAACTTGATGTTAATGTGAAACAGAAGTAACAACAAATATATAAGTATACAGATATGGAATTGAAGGATATTTTGGCAATTTCGGGACAGCCAGGCTTGTTCCGCTTTGTAGCGCAGTCGCGCACAGGTTTTATTGTAGAGTCGTTGCTCGATGGCAAGCGTATGAATGCGTCGGCATCGTCGCGCATCAGCGCCCTCACCGAGATCTCGATGTTCACCGAGGGTGAGGATATCCCTTTGGCGGAGGTGTTCACCAAGATGTATGCCTACACCAAGGGTGAGCAGGGTCCATCGTCGAAGGAGGGCACCGCTCGTTTGAAGGAGTTCTTCGGCGTGGTTATTCCCGACTACGACCGCGAGCGCGTACACGACTCGGATATCAAGAAGGCTATCTCGTGGTTCAATATGTTGGTAGCCGCAGGTATGACCAAGTTCGAGCTGCCTGAGGAGTAGACCTCACAGGCAATACACAGACAAGGGCGACTTTTTCAGTCGCCCTTGTCTGTTTGAGGCTATTAGCAATTAGCTATTGACATTTGAGCTTCACTTGTAACCTCCCTCTCATTCAAAATCGTCAATGATTAGCCCTAAGTAAAACTTACAAAAAATTCATTTTAAGGAGGGAGTTGCAAGGCAAACAAGGAGCCGAGTGCGCAGCATACTAAAAAGAGGAGGTTACAAAAAGCAACCTCCCTCTCATTCAAAATCGTCGATGATTAGACTACAACCCCACGACCTAAAAATCAGAGGTGAGTGAGGGAATTTTGTGCTAAACAAGGAAGCGAGCCCGCAGCATACTATAGCGTATGTGAGGAGCTCGCTTACCGAAGAGCAGTGCAAAATTCACCGCTCAGAATGATTTTTACAGTTTGCGAAGCTTAACAGTGAAGTGGCGCATAAGCTCTGTCTCCCAAACAATCTCAACACCACGAGTAATCTCGTTGCGACGGTCAAAGACATTCTTGAGAGCTGCTGCGATAACACGCATATGGTTGTCGGTATAGACGCGACGAGCGATGCAAAGGCGGAGAAGGTCGAGACCTCCGAAACGGTTTTCGCGCGTTACAGGGTCACGGTCAGCAAGGATATAGCCAATCTCGCAGCCACGCACACCTGCCTCGAGGTAGAGCTCGATGGCGAGAGTCTGTGCAGGGAACTCCTCCTTTGGCACCTTGGTGAGCACCTTGTCGGCATCTACGAAGATGGCGTGGCCACCCACAGGACGCTGATAAGGGATGCCATACTCGTCGAGCAAGCCTGCAAGGAACTCCACCTGATGGATACGGGTCTCGAGGTTGTCGAACTCGGTATTCTCGTCGAGACCTACAGCCAAAGCCTCCATATCACGACCATTCATACCACCGTATGTGAGGTAGCCCTCGAATGGAATACAGAAACGCTTTGCACCCTCGTACCAATCCTCGTGGCGAGTTGCGATAAAGCCTCCCATATTGACGATACCATCCTTCTTGGCTGACATTGTCATACCGTCAGCCAACGAGAACATCTCGAGCGCAATCTCCTTGATTGTCTTGTCGGCATAGCCCTCCTCGCGGGTCTTGATGAAGTAGGCATTCTCGGCAAAGCGAGCCGAGTCGAGCACTACACGCTTGCCATACTTGTCGGCAATAGCACGCACCTCGCGCAAGTTCTGCATCGAAACAGGCTGACCACCTGCGGTGTTGTTGGTGATGGTTACGATGATAAAAGGCACATTCTCGTGGTGCTCGGCCAAAGCCTTCTCCAACTTCTTCGGATCGACATTACCCTTGAAAGGTATCTCGAGTTGTGTATCCTTAGCCTCGTCGATGGTGCAGTCGAGGGCAGTAGCCTTGCGGCTCTCGATGTGTCCCTTGGTAGTGTCGAAGTGGGAGTTACCCGGCACAATCGAGCCCGCCTTCACAAGGTGCGAGAACAATACATTCTCGGCAGCACGGCCCTGGTGAGTTGGAATAACATACTCGAAGCCTGTAATCTTGTTGATCGTCTCCTTGAGGTGGAAGAACGACGACGAGCCAGCGTAGCTCTCATCGCCCATCATTACGGCTGCCCACTGGCGGTCACTCATTGCACCCGTTCCCGAGTCGGTAAGGCAGTCGATGTAGACCTGCTCTGAACGCAACTGGAAGAGGTTGTAGTCAGCCTCCTTCATCCACTGCTCACGCTCCTCGCGAGTACTCTTTTTGATTGGCTCAACCATCTTGATTCGCCAAGATTCTGCAAAAGGAAGTTCCATATTCGAATTAAAGATTAAGAATTAAAAATTAAAAATTAATTATTTTAGGTTGTAGACAATGGTAGTTACCGAGCGAGCATTTATGCTAAATGCCATCGCATCGGCCATTTCGTGAGCCGAGAGGTCGTTGCGCTCGTCGGTGATATACATCTTCGCCGACGCAATCTGCTTGCGGAAGGCCTTTGGCAGAGCGACCTCAACCGCTTTTTTCTCGAAGGTGTTGTTCACATAGACCGCAACGAGTCGCTTGCCATCGGGCGAGAGGTAGGCAGTAGCCGCCACCTCGCTCAAATTGTCGGCACCCAAAAGGGCCACACGCTTATAATTTGGTCTGACGAAGAAGCTGTAATTTCCAAGCGCATACAAGAGTTTGTTAGCCTTGACATCGCCACCTCGGAAGATGTCGCCATCCTTGGCGTGAAGAGCAATCAGGGCGTGGTCGCCACGCAGCTCCATACCCTTCCAATAGCTCCACGAAGCGGCGTTCGAATCGACCATATCGCTATAGATGATGCGTGCCATCAGCAAACCCGCCTGCATATCGGCATAGTTGGCACAGTACCAATCTTTGGTAAAACCCTCAATATTCTTTTTATGGGCACCCGGAAGGAGGCACCACTCCGACATATTGTATTCGACGCCATATTTGCGGCACTCCTCGTAGGCCTTTCGATGCACCTCGCGAATCTTCTCACTAGAACGAATGTCGTGATAATCGTGGGCGTATACTGCTGGCTTGAGATGGCGCAAATCGCCAATATAGAACTGTGACCCCTTATCG
>JAFVOR010000099.1 GCA_017505725.1 Alistipes sp. | reverse complement strand
GACTTTCGGTGTTGGAGTACTTTATCTCTACCCACGGTGCTCGTAAGGGTTTGGCGGATACCGCGTTGAAGACTGCCGATGCAGGTTACTTGACTCGTCGTTTGGTCGATGTTGCGCAGGATGTTATTGTCAACGAGGAGGATTGCGGCACATTGCGTGGTTTGACAGCTACCGCTATCAAGCGTAACGACGATGTCGTGCAGACTCTCTACGACCGCATCTTGGGCCGTACCGCTTTGAACGATGTTATCAACCCACTCAACGGAGAGGTTCTCTGCAAGGCTGGCGAGGAGATTACCGAGGATATTGCCGAGGCAATCGAGAAGTCGCCAATCGAGTCGGTAGACATCCGTTCGGTACTCACTTGCGTATCGCGTCGCGGTGTATGTGCTAAGTGTTATGGTCGCAACCTTGCTACTGCACGCCCAGTACAGAAGGGCGAGGTTGTCGGTGTTATCGCAGCACAGTCTATCGGTGAGCCAGGTACACAGCTTACACTCCGTACCTTCCACGTCGGTGGTGTTGCGGGTGGTTCGACTGTCGAGACCAATGTCATTTCGAAGTATGCAGGTCGCCTCGATATCGAGGAGTTGCGTACCATTGACGGTAAGAACTCGCAGGGCGAGAAGGTCAATATCGTGGTTTCGCGTCAGTCGGAGTTGCGCATCGTTGACCCTAAGACCGAGATTACACTCTACACTCACGCATTGCCATACGGTGCAATTGTGCACAAGGCCGATGGCGATATGATCGAGAAGGGTGATTTGATCTGCGAGTGGGATCCATACAACGCAGTTGTTGTTGCCGAGACCGATGGTAAGGCAATCTACGACAATGTGATTGAGGGTGTTACCTATCGCGAGGAGCGTGACGAGCAGACCGGTTTGGCCGAGCGCGTCATCATCGACTCGAAGGATCGTACCAAGAACCCTGTCATCAAGATTTTGAACAAGGCTGGTGAGGAGGTCAAGGCGTACAACTTGCCTGTCAACGCTCACGTGGCTGTCAAGGATAACGAGAAGATTCACATCGGAGACATCATCATCAAGATCCCACGTGTTGTGGGTAAGGGTGGTGGTGATATCACCGGAGGTCTTCCACGAGTTACCGAGTTGTTCGAGGCTCGTAACCCATCGAACCCGGCAATCGTTTCGGAGATCGATGGTGAGGTAACCTTTGGCAAGATCAAGCGTGGTAACCGCGAGATCGTCGTAACTGCCAAGGATGGTGAGATCAAGCGCTACCTCGTGCCACTCTCGCGTCAGATTATCGTTCAGGAGAACGACTATGTTCGCGCAGGTATGGCGTTGTCGGATGGTGCTATCACTCCAAGCGACATCCTCCGCATTCTCGGACCTACCAAGGTTCAGGAGTACATCGTAAACGAGGTACAGGAGGTTTACCGTATGCAGGGTGTGAAGATCAACGACAAGCACTTTGAGGTTATCGTTCGTCAGATGATGAACAAGGTCCAGATTGAGGATCCGGGAGATTCGCGCTTCTTCGAGAATCAGATTGTCGATAAGTGGGAGTTTATGGATGTAAACGACGAGTTGTACGACAAGGTTGTTGTAACCGATGCTGGTGATTCGACAAATGTTCAGCCTGGTCAGATTATCTCGATGCGTAAGTTGCGCGATGAGAACTCGTCGCTCAAGCGTCGTGATATGCGATTGGTTGAGACTCGTCCTATCGTGTCGGCTACCTCGAATCAGGTGCTTCAGGGTATCACCCGTGCAGCTTTGCAGACATCGAGCTTCATCTCGGCTGCATCGTTCCAGGAGACCACCAAGGTCTTGAACGAGGCTGCTATCCAGGGCAAGAGCGACCCATTGGCAAACCTCAAGGAGAATGTTATCTGTGGTCACCTTATCCCGGGTGGTACAGGTCTCCGCGAGTACGAGAATTTGGTCGTAGGCCTCAAGTCCGATTTGGAGTTCCTTATCTCGAGTCAGAAGTAATAGCTTACGCTATACAATCCAGTGAATGGGTGTTTCCGAATGGAGACACCCATTTTTTTTCTTTGTTGCAAAATATTAGCATTTTTTTTGCTTGTTTTGGGAAATAATTTATAAATTTGCAATAAAGAATGAGCTAAAATATACAGAAAATATAACAAAATGGGTATCTAATACCCCTCCTCCTACCTGCGTAGGGGGGGGGGTATTTACCTGATTATCAGTGAGTTAGAGAGGTAGGAGCGATTAGGGTCGTTATCGGGTGCAAAGCGAGCATAGCGGCGCCAACAAGTTGGCTTTATGGCGACGGAGGTAAACCTCCTTTATGGCGACGCAGTTCAAGAACTGCTTTATGGCGCGCTAGTGAAGGCTGAAAGCCTGACGCTATAGAACACCGCAGGTGTGACGCCATAGAGGGCATTTATGCCCGACGCCACAAATTGCCAATGGCTAAAAACAGAAACACACTTTTTACTTAACACATTTTATAAACTTTAATTAACACAACACTATGAAAAAACTTTTCTTAGTATTGGCTGCAGCCTTTGCAATGGTTGCTTGCCAGACCGACATCAACGAGGTCGGTGTCGTAGCAGACGGAGTTGTTGCAGTGGAGTTCGAGGTAGGTACGCCACAGATGCGTGCTTACAGCGACGGCTTGACTGTTGATGACCTTCAGTATGCTGTTTACGAGGTAAAGGTTGAAGGAGAGAACAAGACTCTCACTCATCTCGACAAACTCAACGGTACTCAACCACTTTCTGGCCTTCACACCAATGTTCAGATCGAGTTGGCAAACAACAAGAAGTATGCTGTAATCTTCTGGGCAGATGACGAGAATGCTCCTTACACTTTCCATCCAGCAGAGAAGACCGTTACAGTTGTTTACGACAACGCTAAGTGTAACGACGAGTCGCGCGACGCTTTCTACGCTTACAAGGAGTTCGAGGTTAAGGGCGCAGCTACAATTAAGGTAGAGCTTCGTCGTCCTTTCGCTCAGGTAAATGTTGGTACAAGCGACCTTGCAGAGGCTGCAAAGTCTAACTTTGTTCCTGAGACTTCGTCGCTCAAGGTTAAGAATGTATTCAGCACTCTCAACCTCGTAGACGGTACTGCTACCGACAATGTTGCTGAGGTTACTTTTGCTGCTGATACAGTTCCAACAGGTGAGGAGTTCAAGGTTGCAGGTCACGACTACTTGGCTATGAGCTATGTATTGGTAGGTAAGGACAAGGGTTCGTACGACGTAACCTACTCTATCACTGCAAAGGACAACACAGTTATCACCAATACTATTGGTGCAGTGCCAATGCAGGCAAACTACCGTACCAACATCTACGGTAAGTTGCTCACCAGCACTACCGATGTCAATGTTGAGATCAAGCCGGGCTATAATGAGGAGGATAACAATGTTGAGGCTCCCGTAGTTGTAGCAGTTGCTACTGCTCAGGAGTTCAACGAGGCTATCGCTAATGCAAAGGTAGGCGAGATTGTTCTCTCTGAGGATATCACTTTGGACGGCTCTTTGGTATTTGGTGCTCCTACACGTGCAAGCAACGACCTCCCAGGTCGTAGCATCGAGATCGATGGTAATGGCAAGACTCTCAAGGTTACAAAGTATGATACTGGTCGTGTTATCGACTTCACAAGCGCAACAAATGGCGCAAGCCTCACTTTGAAGAACCTCACTATCGAAAACAATGTTTCTTGGATTGAGCGTATCGTAAACTACAACACTAACGGTACTCTTACACTCGAGGGCGTTAAGATCGTTAATGCAGAGGGTTGCTCAAACAACTATGCAATCAACCTCCCTGCTTATTCAGACAAGGCAAAGGTTGTGATTAAGGATAGCGAGATTTGGGCTGGTGCAAACGCTTTGAACATTTGGGGCGAGAAGACTCTTGCTAACATCACTAACTCTAAGTTGTATGTTGTTGACAGCAATGCTGTTGAGGGCTACTCAGTTGTATCGTTGAACAACTCAGGCGAGAACGCCGCACACTACTCTACTATCAATGTTGAGGGTGGCGAGGTTAAGGTTATCTACGAGGGTGAGGGTGAAACTAAACCTTCTAGCGCATTCCGTGATGCTACTGTTGGTAGTACTATTAACATCAGCGAGAGCACAGTTGTTGTAGGCGAGATTAAGATTCCTGTAGTAAACGTTGTTTACGAGGGCTACAACGAGTTCTATAGCTTCACAACTCTTCAGGATGCTATCGACAAGGTACAGGCTGACAAGAACGGTACTGTTCGCCTTATCAAGGATCTTGTACTTACCGAGCCTATCGTTGTTGCTAAGTCTGAGCACAACGTAGTTCTCGATCTCAATGGTCACACTCTCAGTGGTGTTGACAATGGTACAGCAAGCTATGGTCTTATCACTAACAATGGTAACCTCACTATTGAGGGCCCTGGTAAACTCGAGCTTACTGCTACTATCGACCGTGATTGGAATGCATATTCGTCAGTTATCTCGAACCAGCCAGGTGGTAACCTCGTAGTTGAGGGTGGCGTAGTTATCGAGCACTTGGGTGGTACCGATATGGCTTATGGTATCGACAACCTCACAAATGGTAAGGGTACTTATGCAGTTACCGTTATCAATGGTGCAACTATTAAGTCAACCTATTCGTCGGTTCGTCAGTTCCTCAATGGAGTAGAGGCTACTAACGAGCTCTATGTAAACGCAGGTACACAGCTTGTATCGCCAAATCGTGCAGTATTCTTCCAGGATCCAAGCAAAAATCCTAACACTGGTAAGCTCTATATCGACGCAGCTGCATCGGTTACAGGTAAGGTTCACCTTTCGGTTACCGAAGGCTCTACCGAGTGGCCAGTTGAGGTATCGGTTGCTTCGGCAGCATTGATCAATGGCTCGCAGGTTACTTATAGCAATGTTCCTGCTGGCTACCAGGTTATTGAGGAGAATGGCGTTTGGACAGTAGCTCCAACTCCAATTGTTGTAGAGAGCGCTGCAGCGCTTATTGAGTCGTTGGAGACTATTGCAGATGGTGCCACCATCATCCTCAGCGAGAGCTTCGATTTTACCACTACAGACCGCACTCTTAACAGTGGTTCGTGGTACGATGGTATCTACTATGTAGGTGACAAGAGTTTCACTATCGACCTCGGTGGCAAGACCGTAGGCAATGCGAACGGTGCAGTAAACGACTACTTGTTCAACTTCAAGAACGATGGCACAAAGGCAAATACTATCACCATCAAGAATGGTACGCTCGACGCTGGTACTGAAGCATTCTGTGCTCTTTGCAGTTCATCCGTTCAGGCAAATCTGCTTACCGTAAATTTGGAGGACGTTCACCTCATTAACAATAAGAGCAATGGCTCTACTATTAAGTGGAGAGGTGGCGCAATCCTCAATGTTAAGGCTGGCACCAAGATTACCGGTGAGAACAGCTACTTGGGTATCGAGTGTGTTGCTTCGACTGTAAACATCTACGATGGCGCTGAGATCTATCAGAACGGAACTTCGAGCTACAATGGTTGCTTGGTTGGTGCTTGTGGCAATGGTGTAGTTAATGTATATGGCGGCTACGGCAAGGGCGTTAAGGGTTGTTTCATCGCTATGACATCGGGCGGTACTATCAACGTTGCAGGTGGTGAGTGGATTGCTAATACCGACGGTACAGTTGGTGACAATAGCAACGTTTATGCTTTGACTGCTCAGAACAACAATCAGGAGTCTGGTTGGTGCGCTCCTTCAATCATCAATGTTACAGGCGGTACTCTCCGTGGTGGTATGGATGCTTGGATTTTGCATGCTAATTCTGGTGAGAAGGCTGAGTTGCACATCAGCGGTGGTAACTTCAATGCTAATCCTACTAGCTACCTTTATGATGGTGCAACTGCTACTGAGAACAACGGCATTTGGACTGTAACCAAGTAATTGGTATATATCGACAAATCCATAGGGTAGAGGTCTTTGACCGGGCCTCTACTTTTCAAAATTCGACTGCGCTCCTCATTGCAAGGGGCGCAGATTTTTTTTTGTTAGGGGCGTTAAGGGTGATTAAGGGCGAGTAAGGGCCAGTAAGGGCTAGTAAAGAGGGTGCGCCTAAAAAGATGGCATTTAATGGCAGCGCACTCCAAAGGAGTGCTTAATATTGGCGCATTGCCATTCAGCGACCAGCGGGAGCGAATGCCATTTTGCTGCGCTAACAACCTCTAACCACCCTTAACAACCATTAATAGCCTTTAATAACCCTTAAAATAATTGTTAATTTGTCCAAGCTATTGGATACAAAAAAAGCCAACAACCTCTCGGTCATTGGCTTGTAGCTAATAGATTAGCAGAGGCTCTACTTTGTCTTGTAGTTGCAACGGTATTGCCCTTTGGCGAGCTTGAGCACCTTGCTCTTGAGTAGGTTACGACGCAGTGGCGAGAGGTGATCGGTGAAGACCTTGCCCTCGAGATGGTCGTACTCGTGCTGAATTACGCGAGCAGGGTAGCCCGAAAACTCCTCGTCGTGCTCCTCGAAGTTCTCGTCGAGGTAGCGCATACGAATCGATACGGGGCGCACAACATCCTCGTGGATGCCAGGAATCGAGAGACAGCCCTCCTCGAAGTGTGAAACCTCTGCCGAACGCTCGTAAATCTCGGCATTCACGAACACCTTGCGGAAGTCGGCCAACTCGGGATTCTCCTCTGCCCAAGGGGTGCAGTCGACGATGAAGAGGCGGATGTTCTTGCCAATCTGCGGTGCAGCCAAGCCTACACCACTCGCCTCACCAAGTGTAAGCCACATATCATCGACCAACTTCTTAAAGTCGGGGTACGAAGCGTCGATATTTACGCTTGCCTTACGCAAAGTCGGATTGCCGTATATTACAATTGGATATATCATATTCAAAACTGTTTTATGAGGCTTTTGCCTCGTTATGCTTGATTGTCAAATGCTCACATACGCCAAAGTATGCTCCGCTTTGCCAATCTTCGCAAGCCTTGCAAAATCACTCCTAAAAGCAATTTTGCGTGGTGTTGGAAATTCTCAATTATCTTGCGGCCATATACGACTGCAAAATTATCGTTGCTGCGACCTTATCGACCAACGCCTTGTCGCGGCGTGCCATCTTGCCGATGCCGCTCTCGCGAATGGTGCGCTGAGCCATTACCGATGTAAATCGCTCATCATACATAACGATCTCCTTATCGGGGAAATTGTGTCGCAAACGACCAACCAGTGGCTCGATGTAGCGCATTGTTTCGCTCTTCTCGCCATTCATCTGCGAAGGTTTGCCCACAACGATGGTCGAGACATCCTCCTTCGAGCAGTAGTCGGCAATGTATCGCTCGAGTTGCTTGGTATCAACCGTTTCGAGCGCACCTGCAATAATCTGCAACGGGTCGCTAACTGCCAACCCCGTGCGCTTAACGCCATAATCTATTGCTAAGATACGCCCCATAGGCTAAAACATCGCAGTCAACTTGCCAATCAAATATCCGACACCAAAGCTAACTGCTAGAATAAGAATAACTGTAACCCAAGTACGAGTACTATTTTTAATCTCAATTTTCATTGGTGCGTTTATTTCTACTACTTCAACTTCTTGTACAACTCACGGAACGAGGTCTCCTTCTCGACCATCGAGTAGAGGTCTGCGATAGCAACACGCTCCTGCTGCATCGAGTCGCGGTGACGGATGGTCACGGTGTTGTCCTCCAAGGTCTGGTGGTCAACGGTTACGCAGAACGGAGTACCTACAGCATCCTGACGACGGTAACGCTTACCGATTGAATCCTTCTCATCGTATGCTACATTGAAGTCGAACTTCAACGCGTCGATAATCTCGCGAGCCTTCTCTGGGAGTCCATCCTTCTTAACGAGTGGCATAACTGCAACCTTTGTAGGAGCCAAGCAAGCAGGGATGCGCAACACTACGCGCTCCTCGCCATTTTCAAGCTTCTCCTCGCAGTATGCAGCCGACATAATCTGCAAGAACATACGATCCACACCAATCGAGGTCTCAACTACATAAGGAACATAGTTCTCGCCACGCTCTGGGTCGAAGTACTGAATCTTCTTACCCGAGTACTCCTGGTGACGGCCAAGGTCGAAGTCGGTACGCGAGTGGATACCCTCAACCTCCTTGAAACCAAATGGGAAGTTATACTCGATATCGGTTGCTGCATTTGCGTAGTGAGCCAACTTATCGTGGTCGTGGAAGCGGTAGTTGTTGTCGCCAAATCCGAGTGCGCGGTGCCAAGCCATACGGGTCTCCTTCCACTCGTTCCACCACTTCATCTCGGTGCCAGGCTGTACGAAGAACTGCATCTCCATCTGCTCGAACTCGCGCATGCGGAAGATGAACTGACGAGCAACAATCTCGTTACGGAACGCCTTACCAATCTGTGCAATACCGAAAGGCAACTTCATACGACCGGTCTTCTGAACGTTGAGGTAGTTTACGAAGATACCCTGTGCAGTCTCAGGACGGAGGTAGATGGTGTTAGCACCCTCGGCAGTCGAACCCATCTGTGTCGAGAACATAAGGTTGAACTGACGAACATCGGTCCAGTTGCGAGTACCCGAGATAGGGCAAACAATCTCGCAGTCGAGGATAATCTGCTTCAACTCTGCCAAGTCGCTGTTGTTCAAAGCCTCGGCAAAGCGAGTGTGAACGCCCTCACGCTTCTCCAAAATCTCCTTCACGCGAGGCGAAGTTGCACGATACTGCTCCTCGTCGAACGACTCTCCAAAACGCTTGCGAGCCTTCTCAACCTCCTTCTCAACCTTCTCGTCGAGCTTCGCGAGGTAGTCCTCGATAAGGACATCGGCACGGTAACGCTTCTTCGAATCCTTGTTGTCGATGAGTGGATCGTTGAATGCTGCTACGTGGCCCGAAGCCTCCCAGGTGCGTGGGTGCATAAAGATGGCAGCATCGATACCCACAATGTTTTCGTGGAGCTTCACCATCGAATCCCACCAATAACGCTTGATGTTATTCTTCAACTCAACACCGTTCTGACCATAGTCATAAACTGCGCCAAGACCATCATAAATCTCGCTCGAAGGGAAGATGAAACCATACTCCTTGCAGTGCGCGATCAACTTCTTAAACAACTCTTCCTGTGTCATAGTCAATATATTTTTTTTGTGATAATTCTCAATAACCGCACAAAGATAGGAAAAAAAGCCGAATGGAACACCTCTTTTCCCCGTTTTATAATACGCATTCCGAATTTTTTGTACAAATCACAAGAACCCGCAACGATTAAATAAAGCTCCGACGTAGCAGATGTGCACGATGGCTGCCTTGCGCAGCTATAATGCTGGCGAGGGAGTTAGGGGTTTCGGCACCGAATCTGATGGACCGATCTGCCAAGCACAAAGTGGGGTAGAGTAGCCACGCAAAAGCGGAAAGATTACCCTATATTTTGTAAATTGGGAATTTTGTATTACTTTTGCGAAGTTTTAGGGGCGGCACGCTGCACTTGTTGAGCGACAAGCCGCACACTGAACGGGTAAGGTTCCGTAGCTCAGTTGGATAGAGCAACAGCCTTCTAAGCTGTGGGTCGTGGGTTCGAATCCCGCCGGAATCACAAGGAGGTAAAGTGCAAGATATAAAACTGACTATCAGCATTTTACCTCTTTTATTTTTGCTTAAGATAGTACAATCTATGGCACATTTTCGCTAATTCCAAACCCTCAAAACGGTGCAAAATAGTGCAAAATAGTGCAAAAGGTTTGGCAAAAAATTGGCAAATTTTTATTTTTGCAAGCCGTATCCCTAAAATAACATCTGACTATGGCTACAATTAGCATCAAACTCGACACTCGTTCCACTAAAAAAGATGGAACTTCTCCTATCGTTGTTTTATTCTCACATGGAAAAAATAGAGCATTTCGCATACCCATTGGAATTTCTCTTAACGCAAAAGAATGGGACAGTACAAAGGGGATTGTTAAATCAGGAATTAACAAGTTGTCATACAATCACCTCATATCCACTATACAATCTAATCTTAAAACAAAGATTTTTGAACTCGAAGTAGTAGGTCACTTAGACTCTATGCCCATTGAGAATATTAAGACTATTCTTAAAAGGGTGATCAATGGAGGTGGCGATAATGACTCACCTCGTGTAATAGAAATGTTCGACCTATATATTGGCGGTTTAACAAATGCTGGTACTCAACGAATATACGAGCTAACGAAGCGAAAGATTGTAGAGTTCTATGGGGATATACTCCTATCATCAATAAATGTAGCCTGGTTAAAAGACTTCGAGCGTAAACTGATGCGTATGCACAAGAAGAATGGTATTAATATACACATGCGTAACCTCCGAGCCATTATCAACGATGCAATGAACCGGGAGCTGCTCACTAACTACAACTATCCGTTCCGTGTGTATAAGATGCCCAAAGAACAAACAGCAAAACGAGATCTATCTATCGATGATATCCGAATTATACGAGATTACGATGCAGAGCCAGAGATGCGCAAATATATTGACTTCTTTATGCTTTCATTCTACTTGGGTGGTATTAATGCAGGAGATTTATGCCTACTAACACACAAAGACTATTATAATGGCAGAATTGTTTATAGACGACAAAAAACCAAAGGTCTGCCGATTAGTATTCGAGTCGAACCAGAAGCTAAGGAACTAATAGAAAAATACAAAGGTACAAAATACCTACTTCACTACTGCGATAATGGCTCAGATTACCACACATGGCTCAGAAGAGTAGATCGTAAGCTCAAAGTGTTTGGTCCATATACATTGGGTAAACGCGGCAAGAAAAATAGAGAACCTCTATATCCGTTTCTTTCCACATACTATGCACGACACTCTTTTGCTACTATCGCCAGTGAGGACTGCGATATTTCAATGGATGTAGTAGGCCGCATTCTCGGACACGCAGAGAAAACAGTTACCGACATATATATACATCGGAAGACAAAGAAAATAGATGAAGCTTTACGCAAGGTGTTAGATTCTATTAAATAGTGTCTAACACCTCGTAAATCTCCTGCTTTTTACGCTCAAATTCTGCATCGCTCATATCCGAATGCAGCTCATTGAGCAAACTGCGTATTTTGGTATTCTCCATATTCATAAAAGTTAAAGGTGGTTACAATGCGTAACCACCTTATTTACACTCCAAAGTAGTGGCGGACAAATCGAGGTCTATCCAGGTCCTTCAACTTCTCGATAGCTTTCTTATACATAGAAAACGCCATCTTCTCGTTAGGCACTTCCTTTGGCATTTTGTAGCCCATGTCTTCAGCCACACTCTGTGCGTGGTCCGAATAAAGCATGTTGGCCGTAACCCACAACGCATAGCAGTTATAGAAAGGTATTTCAGCCATCTTTCCACCAAGAGACTCTACTGCCCCTTTGAAGATGTCGTATGGCCAATGCGCACCGTGCGAACCATCTTGATTTACAAACTTGCTGACAATCTCGTCAGCCTCAGCCCTCGAAAGATAGTTCTGCCAATGAGTTGCCTCCAATTTATCAACCCACATCTCGGCCACTTTTGGATCTCTTTCGAGCATACGGTCAAACGCCCACTTCTCTGCTTCCCCGAAAATCATCATCTTCTCAGGGCTTTTCGACTTCTTCATATCATCGAATAACTCGTGATATCGTTCTCTTACTACTTCCATATCGGTATATATTTTATAGTTTTGATTCTTGGTCTTGGCTCACGCTTTGGCTCCTCAACCTTTTTTATTACTTTCTTTGCCATAATTTTCTAAATTTAAGGGAGTGCAGAGTCTCTACACTCCCTGCCAAACAACCTATGCAACCGTAAGTGTAATAGGTGTCTCAGATACGAAATCACGAGAACAACTCTGACACGCTACGGTAGAGATGGTGTTCACTGTTGCACCAGATGTCGCAATAGTTACCGATGTAGGCTCGGCAGCCGAAGCGAACGGAATGGTGAAAGTTTGGCGAACGCCTAATGCTCTCTCACCACAACCGCCAGGTGCCTCATACGAGATAACACCTTCTACTCGAATAGTTGCAACATACAAACCTGTGCCAACCTCCGAATATCCAATTAATGAGAAAGTAGGATTGAAGATTGGAGTTGATGTTCCACACGCAGGGGAACAGAGCCTCTGCGAAATGTTCACCTGTCCTGCAAATGGAGAGGCTGTTGAGCCTGCTGCCAATGTGAAAGTGATGTTTGCTGAATTTTGTTTGCAGCCCATATAAATAATGTATTATGCTCCCTTTCTTCATTGTATCTCCGTGCCGGGAGCTGTTGGCTCGGAATCAATATCTGGTATCAAGGCGAAAGCATCAACCTTTTGCGCGGAGAGTAGATCACGCAACTCCACTAACACATCTCTAACCTCTGTCAATAATGCTTTCTCTTGGATCACATTTTTCAGAGTCTGCACTGCGCAGCAAGCCATCTTATCAACTTGCAACTCACACTGAGCACAATTACCAATACACTTCATACTCTTAATGGTTTATCGTTATATTTGTTTCATAAGCAATGGCACCAATTTGAAGAGGCCCTTCTTGCCTTCTGCCGATACGGTTTTAATGGCCGTATAAAGCAAGCCTTTATGCTTTTGTAACACCGGGTAAAAGTTTATCAACTCCTTCGCCTTAAGTCGAAAAGTCTGGCTAATATCCTGCGCTATAGCCTGCACAAGTTGTTGTTCCTGCTCGGTGTCGCAATCCACCGCAATAATTATTTTTTTATATGCCATAGTGTTGTTTGCTATTGTAGGTTATTAAAGTCTATTTTCTCCTGAGGAGGTTCCTGTATTGCTGCTACGGTTGCACCACCTGTAAAGCCACCTATAATACCGCCTGCCACGCTCGTTACCAGGTCCCACAAGTCCGGATTATCTCGTTTAATGGCCACAATCTGATTGGCGTAATACACACCCTTCTCTATCGTGTTCATCGGAGCTGGCGGAGAGTCAGGCAGTCGCTTGTTTGCTGCTACAATGTTGGCAAACTTATCTGCCAATTCTGCGGCTGTCATATCGTCTTTACCCTCCTCAATGCTCTTTGCGAAATAGTAGTCAAATGCCTCTGAACGATACGCAAAACTCGGTATCTGCTTAATATGTTTATCAAATAGTCCCATAGGTTGTCTGAAAGGTTGTCTAAAAAAGTGGGGAGGGTTATCTAATCCCCTCCCCAGAGGGCATTAGTTGCCGCAAGTCTCTATCGCCTGCAACGAAGAGTCGCTCAAGCAATAGTTATCACGCTTCACAAAGCGTGAACCTCCGTTGCCACATCCTGCCTGGCAGCGAGGAACAAACACTGCACCATCAAGAGCTGCCAACTGTGCGTTAGTAACACTCTTGAAATCGCCAACAGCCTGAGTCGTTGCCGACAATACGCTGTTAATCGAGTAGAGGTTCTGTCCCTGTGCTGTCACCGCTGGCTCCAAAGCATTTACACGACCATACAAGCCCTGAATCGAAGCTGCAAGGTCTGCCTTGTCCGAACCGCTGCGGTGAACATACCAGAGGAGTGCAATAACGAAGATGATTGCAACAATGACCCAAAGCGAAGTGGCGATTGACCACTTGCCCTCATGATGGTTACGAGTAAGCTCGTTGTAAGCCATCAAATCCTGTACAGTCATATTCTCCATAGAGTTATTGAACTTTATTATTCCGGTCAATATCAACCGTAATGCAAAAGTCTAAAACATGGAGCGCAAATACGAAAAGTTACGGTATGGGTTATTCCCCTTTTATTTCTGTGGTTTTAGAAGGGCATATAAAGAAGATGATAACTGCCTGAAACAATGCGACCTATCAGAGCGTAGTTGGTGTGATTGACATAGCAGACGAATGGCCTTTGGGTCATCTTTTCCAAGAATTGTTGCTATATCTCTCGGAGTAAAACCGCCTTTTTCCGTAGCGTAACAAAAGGCGATACAACGAGCATCTACAACATCGGCTTTACGACAGCCGGACTTAATAGCATCTGACGAAACACCGCATATTTGGGCGGTATTATTGACAATAAAGTCGAAAATTTGCTTTTTGTCCATATTATTTATAATTTTGTACTCTCTCAACAAAATAGCGGTGCCATACCACCGATAGGGCAAATTATACCCTTGTCGTGATGGTATGGCATCTTTATCGTAGCGTGAAAGTTGAGAGAGTCCGCTGCGGAGGCAAGGGCTTTTTACGCCCTTGCTTTTATGTTAAGCAAGACCTTTATTGGTCCCAATAGCAGAACACCCATTCTGCATTTTCTTCAGGAAGTTTACTTCCCGATGATATATCCATATTCTGCTCCATAGTAATTGCCATTGCCTATTCGCATCGCCTTAACCGATACGATGTGTTTCTCTTTTATTATACCGCCAAGTCCGAGCGATGCACCCACCTTGTCGCCTATCGCCACGCCACCGCTTACGAATGGGCGGAACTTGCGAACTTTTACAACCGTATTCTCCACCTCTCGTTGTAGCGGAATAATAGTTGCGCTTGCGCTTTTCAGTCGGTTACACTCTACAATCGCCTGCAACTTGTATATTCCTGTGGTATCAGTCGAGAAGTCCAAGTTGTACTCTCTGCGCTTGAAGTAGTCATTTATTATGGCAGTTGTATCTGCTGGAACTTGGACAAAGACGGTATCGTGATATTGCAGTTTTGGCAAGTCAATGCGCTCTACCTTTATAGGCTCTGGGAATAAGTCTGTATCTATCTTCGTTGCCGACCTATATACATATTTTATAGACTCTTTAATCTGCACTTCCTGCCGACCACCTATAAGCCAACCGCAGAAGATTCCGACAACGAGAGCCGAGAGAGCATATGTAAAAGTTTTACCCATTTTCTTTACCTTTTATTGTTCAGTTTATTGTTTACTTTTTTATTTGCAAAGAAAAGTTAAACGCTCAATATCGCCCTTTTATCTCCTTGATAGCCAGAGTGTTGTTTATTTGCAGAGAAAATCATTATGCCCTTTTTGCTTTTATTTTTCTTTTTACTGCCAACAATCAAAAGTAAAAACGCCTGCCGACTGCCCGGGCGGAGGAAAAAACCTTCCAAAAAACCACCCAGCCGACAGGCTTAACTTATGCTTGATTTATCTCGAAGTGCATTGCCGGCTCCCCACCATCGTAGCCTTGCAACTGCTTGGAGATTGGCTGAATAACCTTCGCAACCTCTTTACGAGCAATCATAGTCTTCAAGAAATCTTCTCGCTTATCCTCTGCCATAGCCAAGAACGATACATCTATGATGTTGCACTTGTCATACTCCTCTTCCGCTACGCAGTGTTTGCTTACACGACCTTTGATGCCGAGAGCTGCGAGTTCCTTAATCTTGGCAACCATCGCCTCGATAATCTTCTTGCGTTCCACCTTCTGCCCTCGCATCTGCCGAGCAAGTTTATTAACCTCTTCTCCTGCCCACTTGTAGCGAATAAGTCTATTTTGCTCTATGTTCGACAGCATCGCCTCCGCCTGTGCCAAAGGAGTGCGGAGTGTAGATGTTACTACGACCTCCTCCAAGCCTACCTTCTCGCCTACCTCCGTAAGCACTTTCTTCGTAGTTTCGCCAAGCCTATTCGTGCTGGCTGTTACTTTGATGTTCATCCTCTTTCGGTTTATCTTCAATAACTCCCTCCAACTCCTTCTTGCCAAAGAGCTTCCAAATGTTTATCTGCTTGTTGATACCCTTGAACTCGAAGTAGTTGTTGAAGCACGATGTTAGCTCGATTCCATAGATTACCAAGAGTATCAAAGCTGACAATATCGGAATGCCAAGCACTGTTCCGAAAGCATTGCCAACAACTCCTGCAAGTGTAATCCAGCAGATGTAATCCACCAACTTGTTTATTGCTCTGCGGATCATTCGTGATGTTCTGAATGTTTCTCCTCGTTTCATACTCGCTTCTACACCAAATCTAGTATCAGCACCTATAAGCACTATTGCCAACAAGAGAAAAGGCAATAGAGGTCGGTAGAACTCTACAAATGGTGAGATTGCGGTTGCCATCGCTCCGCTGATGATATTTCGTTCCTGCATCCTTTCTTTTGTCATTCAGACTTTTTGAGAGAGTCTTTAGTCGTTACTATTTAGTTTATATATTTTTTTCGATATAATTATCTATGCTATCAGCCAATCCGAGCCAAATCTCTTCGCCCATATCGAGACCATCTTCTTTACGAATGATTGTCTTACCCTTGTCGGCTATCCAATGAATAGGATTATTTTCGTTTACTCTCATAGTCGTATTTTATTAGTCTACTAAATCTGCCTCACACCACACCTTAATATCACCAGCTGAATTTTTTGCAATCTTCAGGTATTGATATCGCTTATTCTTATTGAGGTATGTATCGATATTAACCGCTTGTTCATCCTCACCCCAATCGGATGCGTGGATTTCGGTATCAAGCAAATAGCTTGCGTTAGAGCTTGTTGTACCATCAAAGACTAATTTGACATTGGATTTGCTGTAGCCAAAATTGACCTTCATATTTCGAGCGGCCTTATTATTACCTCTACTATCCACAAGTTGGAATGTTCCATTGCCATAGAAACTACCACCGAAGAAATTACCCTTTACCGATAGATTGTTGGCATATGCGATACTAACACCGGTCATTCTTCCGATTAACTCAAATGCGCCTTGCGTGTTATTGCTTAAGTTGTTGCTATAAAAACCTTCAGTTACATATATACTTTCAAATCCTGAAGAATTGTTGCGAATCATATTGGCTTTGCAGTCACCATTGAATACAATTCCGAGACCATTGTCATCGGAGAATTTGAACTCAAAATGATTCAATTCGGTTGTACCCTTGAATATAATTCGGAATAACAATTTGTCGTCGGATACGCAGTTGATATAATTACATCTCGCGCTACCACTTAACGATGTATCCGTTGCGCCAAAAACATAAAACCAATCGTTCCCATCTTTGAATTGGATATTCTTAAAATCGAATGGCAAGAAGTTGTTAAACTCATCAGTCATTCCATAAATAACACCCCTACCGCCATCTTCTGGAGCGATATATGATCGATAAGTAATAGTATCAATCGTGCCTACACTCTTGTAGATATGTACCTTATCCGTGACTTCTGTTACACTTTTGTTCGACTTTGGAAGAATCGTATCAAAGGCATAATAGAGAGAATCTACTGCGCCATTGTAATACTCGCGTTCAGTCTCACTAATAGACCCTCCCACAACATACTCCCACCAATCCTCGATTCCACCCTCCGGTGTCAAATAGTACACTCCATCAGCCTCGGTATAAGAGTCACCGAAATATATATAATAGTCTGAATTGCTCTCATCATAATAGGCGTTGTCGTATTCTTGCACAAATGTAGCAACTTGCTTACCGTCTGCTGTCTTAACACGAATCTCCGAAGGGTAGTCGTAATACTCCTCACCCATTTCCTCATCATAGGAATAAGAAGGTGCGCTATCAGCCTCATAGATAAAGCCATCAGGCGATTCGATAGAGGAGATAACAACATCACGATAGAACTGCTTACCTTGCAGATGGGAGGTCGGCTCGGCTGGTCGGTAAAGATATTTTGTCTTGCCATCAACCTCAACTCTCTCATAGCTGCTTGAAGCATCACTATTCGGTTTACTCTCCAATACACCCCACGCACAACTCCACGATTGCTCTCTGGCAGCATCTGCACCCCACGCAAATCGTTTAGCATCGGCATCAAGCAAATACTTCAATTGCCACGCCTTCAAGTTGGAGTCGGCAAAATATGTATCCCCATCGTGCAGAATAGCTTGTGCATTCTCCGAGAGAGTATTCTTATCAAGAGCCTGTACTATGATATCAAAAGGATGTTCGGCACTTCTTGTGTTATTAAAACCATTATGGTTAGGCTTTACCTTTGTGACATAATCGGTGATGCGGTAAAATGCGCCTGCCAGAAGTTTCCCCTCATCACGCAAGGCAACCAAGTCTGCGTATGCAATAGGGATTACCTGCGGATTCACTCCACGAAAGATATGGCCATAGTGGAGTGTAAACTCCTCGTTGATGGTCTCTGCGGTAGTGGAGAGTCCTCGCTTTTGTACATTAAGTTTCAAGTCCATATCTATCGAGTATATGAAGGTTTAACATTGATTATATCTATTGTGGAATCCTTAATGTCCTGCTGCGAAGCAACATCACGCAACGCCACCTCCATAGCATATTTGCCAATAGGGAGTGTAGCACTCTGCTCGGTAGTCAAAGTCCACGCAGCGACACCACCATTGACATTGATATCATCCCACGAAAGCACCGACTCTCCGCAGGAACAATCTCTGCGGAACGATGTACCCGAAGGTCGCAAAGCTGCACGAACTTCGTATTGGCTCAAATCATCGCCATCCAAGACAAAGGATAAGGTTTCTCCTTGCAGTATCTCTATCATAGTCTAAAACATTCTTAATTTGCGTGTACCAAAAGTTGGAATAATAATCGAGCGAATTGCCGACATTGTCTCTGTTGCCGATGCCGAGTACTGCAGTGCAAGTTGTGGCATACGGATATTGTACCACCACGCCAGTAACATATACTGCACGACCTTCTCAAAGAGTGGCGCAAGGCGTTCTCCTGCGTTGCAGTCCTGTGCTTCAACAGCAAAACCAAAGCCCTCCTCCGAAATGAAGTATTCAGGTGCATAACCTCGAATATCTTGGTATATATGCGACACAACAACCTCTAACTGCTCCAAGAGTGAAGGGTATTCATCAGCAGTCACCACCATATCTTGATACAACGCATCAACATCGGCACCCTGCTGAGCTGCCGACACACGAAAAGCACGAAAGTTCTGCGAGGACTCACGCTCTATCGCATTAAAGACATCTATTATTTGGTACTCTAAATGATGTATCATAACGCCTCAAAAAGTTGCTTTAATTGTGCTTGCGCAAATTGTACCGCTTGCGCATCATTCATTACCGACAACACCATTTCTGTCGTCTTCCACGCAATAACATCTGCTAACGCCTCAGGGTAATTCTCGGCACCTACGATAAACGCCTGCGCCTTCTTGATAGTTCCTGTGCTACTGTAATACTCCAAGTTCTTATCACCATCACAAACGAACACCACAGGACGTTTGGTCGTACCCATAAGAATAGGATCTGCCTGCTGTTGATAACGAGGACTATCTGAGTAGAGAGCATCGGTAACTGGCAACGCCCAATCGCTCATTTGGAAGGCGATAAGGCGGACAAATCCCGAAGGAAGTGGCACTGGATTGACTCGCAGATGTAAGTCGTCATCGGTTTGCGTTGTAGTATTTACACCCTCTTGTGGATCTTTTTCTGGGACAAACGAAACACCTTCACCCAACGCCCTAACCGGAGCAACACGACCAATAAAGCGTATGGCATCATCAACGAAGTCCTCGATATGGAACTCATCGATGTCTGACGACAAAGGAGCATCCGGATAGACTTCATCAAGACACTTGTAGGTTTTTGCTATTATATCGGTGCGTGTTGCCATAGGTTTTAGTTGAAGTTAGGGAATATGGTGTTATACTTCTCGGCAGCCTCCTGCTTGATAGTCTCTGCCTTACGAGCACGGAACACAGTACCGTGAGTGCGCTGGCACCAATTCTGCGCAGTTGCCAAGTCCACTACCGACAACTCTTCAACGATATTCTCCTTATCCTTGCAGAGGTCAGCATAATTTTTAGGCTGCTGTGGCTTCTCCTCAACCTTTGGTGTGTCGTCAATCTCTCGCAAAATGCGGAATGATGTGCCAAAGCGAGGGTGAGCCTTCAAGCCCTCAATAACCTCTGCATCAGAGGTCGTATAGATGGACTCTCCCACATTACCGAACATAATGGAGGGGTCAAATTGAACATATACCAAACGGCCACTCTTTTTGCGTACAGAAGTCGTAAATCTGCGGCCTTTACCTGCTGTAAATGTTACTCTGCTCATATAGTTTTATTTTAATAATGTTAGCAACCGAAGGAGGTAATCAGCCTCCTCCGGTCAATGATACGCTTATGCTCCGAAGTCGAGCAATGCGTGAGTGGTAGGGTTGGTAACCTCCAAAGTCCAAGCCTCCTCCAAGAGGACATCCTTTGAGTTACGGATACCAGCCTTCTTCAAGTCGAGGTTCTCCATAGTAAGAGGCACCTGCTCGATACGGCGAATGTTCGCAGGGTCAATGATGAGAGCTGCCTTGCCAAAGCCCACGAGACCCAGAGCATTGTGCATAATACCCATCAAGGTACCGAAATTGGTCTCAATCACCTTCCAAGTGATACCCCACTTAACCTCGGTCTTACCTGCCTCCAACTGCTTCTGGAACGCACCCGAGTTCGCCATCTCGGTAGCAACATCAGGGCCATAGAGGAACAAACGCTTCTCCGAGCCGTTATTGTTCGAGAACGAAGTCTGCATAGCCTTGTTCAAGAACTCCTCAATAGTCTCATTCTCGCTACGAGTGATATGAGGAATGTTGAAGTCGAGAAGACCTCGCATGTGGAGCTTGCGCTTCTGCGTTGTAGGGTCAATCAACTCGCCATTGTTCTTGGCGTACTGTGCACCGAAGATAGACGAAATCTCCGCCTGATAACGGAAGTCGAGCAATGCCTGCTCCTTGAACTCGGCAATACCGTACTCTACCTCCTTATCCTGCAAAGCCTGATAAGCGTTCTCCGATACAGTAGCGATATTGCGCTGGCAGAAGTTGGCATCCTTTGTAGGAGTTGCCATAGGGTCGTTGCTGATAGCAGCATCCTGGTCCTTTGCCGATGCCATACGGAACAACTCTGTGTCCACAGGCAAAGCAGGTACATCAGCATTGACACCGATAACGGTAATCTTCTTTGCTGCATAGTCGATACCTACGATGTGAAGTACCAATGGGCGCATCGCAAATGATGCGTTTGGACTGATGGCCTGAGCCTCCCCACTTACCACCTCATACGAAGGCACGAGCAAATCGCCATCAAGCGATAAGCAGTGTGCTCCCGAAGAGAGAGTAATCTCGGCAGTTTCACCTGCTGTAACACCAGAGCCGACCACAGCCTTGACACCTCGTGATACAATCGAGTAGAACTCGAAGACATCAGAGTTTGTCTTACCACTACCGATATTACGCAAGAATGTATCAATAGGAGTTAGCGATGGCTGAATCTTGGAGAGCTTCTGCGATACCGTAGTGGTATTATGCGCAGGCTTATCCTCCGGAGCCACCGAACTAACCTTACCACCCACAGGCTCCGTAGTCATAAATGGCTGCGAACCGGTGTGGGTATCACCCTCCTTTGCGCCCTCAAAGGTTGCAACAGGCGCAACTGCCATCATAGCACCTGCACCCAATGCGGTCTCAATATCTACAATACCGAGAACGCCCAAAACGGCTACAACTGCTGCAACTACAACAGTCAAGCACGACAAAATCTTCATTGTCTTTTTCATACTTCTTTGATTATTAAATGTTTGATTAAATGGATTGTTGATTACCAGTTTTTACGAGACTTACGCTTTACCTCTCCGAAGATGTCTTCATCCTCAATCTCCTCCGGCATCGTTACGCCTACTGCGCTACCGCCTGTTGGGAGTCCATCAGTCTCTGCCTCGGCACGCTCACGCTCGGCATCAATTCGAGCGTTCTTTGCATCAATAGCACCTGCCGCACGAGCCGACTCCATTGCTTGCTCGTAGTTCATTGCTCGATAGAAGACATCGAGGAACTCACGAGTCACAATGCCATTGGTGTAGTCTGCAATCATCTTGTCGATTTTGTTTGCAAAAGCAACACCCTGCTCCTCGTCAAATGCCACCTCCGAGAAGAAGTCGGAGATAATCTGCTTGCTCTCCTCTGCATTCTTGGTGAATGATGCACGGTACTCGTCAGCCTTTGCCTTGCGCTCCTTACGAGCATTTCGGGCAGCCTCGTAGTCAGCATACATCTCCTCGCCTTCGAGAGGTTTCAAGGAGTCGATGTCGATATTTGCAGCCAAAGCAACTTCAAGAGGTTTGCCCTCCTGCAAGTCCTGAATAACTGCATACAACTCCGGATACTCTGCGAGAATCTCGCCTACT
>JAFVOR010000098.1 GCA_017505725.1 Alistipes sp. | reverse complement strand
CATACCGTCGATGTGGCAAAGTTCAATGCCCAATACGCAAACACCCTCACAGTCAAAGACTCTGTCATATTCCATGACCGATTTCTGATCATTGACCAGACGACGCTGATTCATGTTGGCGCATCATTGAACTATCTCGGCCCCCTGCCTACAGCGTCGCAAGCCTCTCCAACGCCTCCTCAATCATCAGGCGAACGAATGGCTTGTAGTCGGTGCAGGCATCCTTCGCAATGCGTTGTGCGATGATGGTGCAGACCGTACCCGCCTTGTGGCCCATCAATGCTGCCAGGCCTGCCAAGGCCGACGACTCCATCTCGAAGTTGGTGATGCGACGCTCGCCAAAGCGGAACGACTCGATCTTGGCATTCAGCTCCACATCCTGCGGTTTGAGGCGTACCCAGCGGCCCTGCGGTGCGTAGAAGCCCGGTGCTGCGATGGTGATACCCTCGCGGGTGACATCGCGGAAGAGCTCGAACAACGACTCGTCAGCATCGATAAAGTATGGCGCAGTGAGTTGCGGATTCCACGCGGTATGCTCGGTGAAGGCCTTCTCGATAGCCAGGTCGCAGACATCGTTGCGCCCCTCGTAGAAGTTGAGCAAGCCATCGAAGCCCACCGAGGTGCGTGCAAAGACGCGCTCGCCCACCTCGATATCCTCCTGCAACGCTCCCGAAGTACCGAGGCGCAAAAGGGTGAGCTGCTTGAACTCATCCTTCACCTGACGGGTTGCAAAGTCGATATTGGCAAGAGCATCCAACTCGGTCACCACGATATCGATATTGTCGGTGCCGATACCTGTCGAGAGGGCGGTCATACGACGACCCTTATACGAGCCCGTGATGGTCTTGAACTCGCGGCTGGCAATGTTGCACTCGATATCGTCGAAGTAGGAGGCAATCATATCGACACGCGCAGGGTCACCCACCAGCATCACAACATCGGCGATCTGCTCGGGACGAAGGTGAAGATGGAATATCGAACCATCCTCATTTATAATCAGTTCCGACTCGGGAATAACTCTTTTTTTGCTCATATTTCTATAGTTTTACGGTTTTAGTCTTGGATATTTGGCATAAAAATAGTACATTTACAACGATTTTCAAAGCAAAACCTAAAATTTTTTATTTACAATAAAAACTACCACTATGACACTTATTAAATCTATCTCAGGAATCCGTGGTACCATCGGTGGCGAAGTGGGCGAAAATCTTACCCCTATTGACATCGTAAAGTTCACCATTGCCTACACTCGTTTCATCGCAAGCAAGAATGAGGCCAAGCGTCTGCGCATTGTCGTAGGTCGTGACGCACGCATCTCGGGCGAGATGGTCAACGACATCATCGAGGGTACACTCCTCGGCTGTGGCGCCGATGTTATCAATGTGGGACTCTGCACCACGCCGGGCACCGAGATGGCAGTCATCACACACAAGGCTGATGGTGGTATCATCATCACCGCATCGCACAATCCGAAGCAGTGGAACGCACTCAAGCTCCTGAACGAGAAGGGCGAGTTCCTCAACGCTGCCGAAGGTCAGCAGGTGCTCGCCTTGGCCGAGCAGGAGGACTTCCTCTTCCCTGATGTTGACACTATCGGAAAGGTGATTTCGCGCGAGGACTTCAACCCTACCCACATCGACCAAGTATTGGCTCTCGACCTTGTTGATGCAGAGAAGGTTAAGGCGCGTAAGTTCAAGGTGGTTGTAGATGCTGTAAACTCGATTGGCGGTGTCGTAATTCCCGCATTGTTGCGCCGACTCGGATGCGAGGTTGTCGAACTCAACTGCGAGCCTACAGGGCACTTTGCGCACAACCCTGAGCCACTCCCTCAGAACCTCACCGAGATATCGGAGGTTATCGTCAAGGAGGGTGCCGACCTGGGTGTCGTGGTAGACCCCGATGTAGACCGTCTGGCACTCGTGAACGAGGATGGCACAATGTTTGGCGAGGAGTATACTTTGGTGGCAGTGGCGGACTACATCCTTCAGCACACCAAGGGTAACACCTGCTCGAATCTCTCATCATCGCGTGCCTTGAGCGATGTGACCGTAGCGCACGGAGGCTCCTACGCAGCATCGGCTGTGGGCGAGGTGAATGTGGTGACCAAGATGAAGGAGACAGGCGCAGTGATAGGTGGCGAGGGCAATGGCGGAGTCATCTACCCTGAGTTGCACTACGGTCGCGATGCGTTGGTGGGCGTGGCACTCTTTTTGACCTACCTGGCCGAGTTGAACATCCCTATGACCGAGTTGCGCAAGCGTTACCCTGCATATTTCGCCTCGAAGAACAAGATTGAGCTCACCCCTGCAATCGATGTCGACAAGGTGTTGGCAACCATCAAGGAGCGTTACGCACACGAGCGTGTGAACGATATTGATGGTGTGAAGATTGACTTTGCCGAGCATTGGGTACACCTCCGTAAGTCGAACACCGAGCCTATCATCCGCATCTATGTGGAGGCGAAGTCGCAGGAGTACGCCGACGAGGTGGCACAGCAGTTTATCGCCGAACTGAAGGAGGTAGCGGGATTGTAACCCTGCCGACGGATATTTACCATTTACCCCTATTTACCCCTATTTACCCCTCCACCCTACAGGGGTAAAAAGGGTAAATAAGGTAAATTGGGGACTCCGAAGGTGGTCAAGGCGCAACGATTATAGGATTTGATAGGATTTGATAGGATTCGCACCTGCGGTGCTTGATAGGATGCGCGGGAGGCTGAGGGTATCGGGAACTCCGAAGGGCATCACGGCGCAACGAGATTAAGGGTTATTAAAGGCTATTAAGGGCTATTAAGGGAGCGCTACAAGCAAAAGAAAAAAAAACATTAATCACCCTTAATTCCCCTTAACCACCCTTACTTGCCCTTACTTGCCCTTAAAAAAGAATTTTTAATTTTTAATTCTTAATTTTTAATTTTTTTCGCCCTTACTTGCCCTTCCATTTCACCCCGCAATTTTCCCAATTCGCCCATAGGGCGGCGTAATAGCACCGTTTTATTTTGCCCTTTAGATAAAAATTAGTAATTTTGCGTTGATTATGGAATTATCGGTAATAATATCTACATACAATAACGCCTTTTCGCTCGAGAGGACACTGCGCTCGTTGGCACAACAGGATGCCGACAAAGCGCAATGGGAGTGCATTGTGGTGAACAATGCATCGACCGACAACACCCAAAGCGTGGTGGAGTCGCTCGTTGCGGAGCTCGACATAAACATTCGTCTTGTGGAGGAGCCGCAACAGGGTCTATCCTATGCACGCAACAGGGGCATAGCCGAGTCGAAGGGTGAGTTTCTCGTCTTCATCGACGATGACGAGACCGTAAACAAGGAGTTCGTATCGGCATACATTGACCTCTACCGCAACGATGGCGCATTTGCCGCAGGAGGCAAGGTGGTGGCGTGCTACGATGGTGGTCGACCAAGATGGATGTCAAAGTACACCGAAAAGATGATTGCCAACCCAATAAACTTGGGGCGTAGTGTGACAACATTCCCATTCGAGGTGATGCCCGCAGGTGGCAATATGGGCTTCAACCGCGAGATATTCAACCTCTACGGAGGCTTCGATGCCGACCTCGGACGCAAGGGCAAGGAGTTGCTCGGAGGCGAGGAGAACGATATCTTCAACCGCATCCGCAGCCTTGGCGAGCGCGTATTCTACACCCCTCGCGCCATTGTCTACCACCACATCGCAGAGCATAAACTCACCGAGGAGTACTTCGATAAGTTGTCATATGGCGTGGGCGTAAGCAAGCGTGTGCGTGCCGAGAAGGCCGGCGAGATGAGCGCACTCTATAGCGACGAGAAGAGAAAACGAATCTACACCTATATCCTCGCAATACTCTACACTCTCGCCCTCCAGCCCAAGAAGGCGAAGTGGCTGATCAGGATGCGCAATGGAATATCGAAGGGAGTATTCGAGTGGATGTAAGAGAGAAAGAGTCGGAAGATTTTCCGACTCTTTTTTTTTTCATTTAAGGGATAGTAAGGGCTAGTAAGGGCTAGTAAAGGCTAGTAAGGGTAGTTAAGGAGTTTAAGGAGTTTAGAGAAAAACTACTCGCGCACCCCAGTAAGCGAACGCAGTGAGCGCCCCCAGTAAACCCTAGTAAACCCCAGTAATACGTGTGCCTTGACCACCTTCGGAGTTCCCTATACCGCCACCCTCCAAAAATTGAATTTTAAGCAGATGAGAGCAAGGTTCAACCACATTTCTCGTCAGAAGTCGTTAGATGTGGTGCATTACAAAAGAAGAGATCTCGGGATAACAATACACCCCCCCATTACTCACAAAAAGAGCAAGGCCGAAGAACGCTATTTTGGTTGAGAGAATTTTGTGACAAATAAGAAAATCGCCCCGCAGCACCCCATCCACATCCATTTCTCGTCAGAAGTCGTAAGATGTGGTGCATTACAAAAGAAGAGACCTCGGGATAGTACTTTAACGTACAGCCCGAGGATTTTTTTGCTTTTAGCCACTACCTTTCATTACACTAACGCAATAACAATGATTATGGGCGAGGGAATTTTTTGACAAACAAGAAACCCGATGCGCAGCATACTTGTCGTATGTGAGCAATCGGGTTATCGAAGTTTGGTGAAAAATTCACCGCACAGAATTATTGTTATTCTGCCTTGCCGTCAGAACCAAGTACCTCCTTAATCTTGTGGATGTACTGCTTCTTCATATTCTCACGAGCAGGACCGAGGTACTTGCGTGGGTCGAACTCTGCAGGGTTAACTGCGAATACCTCACGGATAGCAGCGGTCATAGCGAGACGCGAGTCAGAGTCGATATTGATCTTGCAAACTGCCGACTTAGCTGCCTTGCGGAGCTGCTCCTCAGGAATACCTACAGCAGCCTTCAATGCGCCACCATACTTGTTGATAGTCTCAACCTCCTCCTGTGGTACCGACGACGAACCGTGGAGTACGATAGGGAAGCCAGGGAGCTCCTTCTCGATAGCTGCGAGAACATCGAATGCCAATGGCGGTGGCACGAGGCGACCTGTCTGTGGGTCGATAGTGCACTGCTCCGGAGTGAACTTGTAAGCACCGTGCGAAGTACCAATCGAGATAGCCAACGAGTCGCAACCAGTCTTGGTAACGAAGTCTACAACCTCCTCAGGCTTGGTGT
>JAFVOR010000097.1 GCA_017505725.1 Alistipes sp. | reverse complement strand
TGTTTTTTTCTTTTGCTTGTAGCGCTCCCTTAATAGCCCTTAATAGCCTTTAATAACCCTTAATTCCGTTGCGCCTTGATGCCCTTCGGAGTTCCCAGAGCCTCTCGCGCTCCCGCGCATCCTATCAAGCACCGCAGGTGCGAATCCTATCTAATCCTATCAAATCCTATAATCCTTGCGCCGTGACCACCTTCGGAGTTCCCGCAACCCTCTGCTCTCGGTTTGGCGTCGGTTCTGTAAAGGGGGCTTGTCGCTTCGCTCCATTAAAAGGAAGTACACTGCGGAGCCCTCTGCTTTAGTATATAAGTTGAGAGTGGAGAATTATTTTTTTAAGGGCGAGTAAAGGCGAGTAAGGGCTAGTAAGGAAGTTTAGCGTAGCAAAATGGCATTCGCTCCCGCTGGTCGCTGAATGGCAACTAATGGCAATCGCTCGTTGCACTCGCTGAATGGCAATGCGCCAATATTAAGCACTCCTCTGGAGTGAGCTGCCATTAAATGCCATCTTTTTAGGCGCACCCCCTTACTCGCCCTTACTACCCTTAACGCCGCTAACGACTCTAACGCCTCTAATCAAATATAGTTCGCTATAACGATTTTTTACTATCTTTGTGCCAAATTATGGGCAACTTACGAGAAAAATACCTATCGAAGGCGGGAGAACTGCTGAAATTGGCTATGCCGGTGATGCTGGCGCAGCTGGGCTATATTGCTGTGCAGGTGGCAGATAGCTCGATGGTGGGTATGTATGGAGGTGAGGATGCGGTGCCATTGGCTGCGGTGGCGTTCGGCTCATCGATATCGTGGCTATTCACATTTTTGTGTATGGGCATATCGATAGGTCTAACACCTATCGTTGGCGAGTTGTTTGTGCAGGAGAGGAGGCAGGAGATGGCGCACTATATGCAGACATCGCTGGTGTTCTACCCTATCTTCGGAGTGATTTGTATGGCGTTGCAGATAGCCTCGGAGCCGTTGCTCTACCACCTTGGACAGCCTATAGAGGTGGTCGATATGGCTCTGCCCTACTACCGTTTGATGGCCTACTGCCTGCCATTCGGAATGCTCTATGGCTCGTTCAAGCAGTTTCTGGAGGGTGTGGGCAACACCAAGTCGGCAATGATTGTGTCGGTCATCACAAATATCATAAATATTGCTCTGAACTACATCTTCATATTCGGCAAGTGCGGATGCGCCGAGATGGGTGTCTATGGTGCGGGATTGGCAACACTCGTATCACGCATACTCAACCCTATGATACTCGGATTGTACTTCGTATGCTCGAAGCGTTACCGAGAGTATCTCTCGCTCTTCTCACGCAAGGTCGACTATCTGCGTAATGCTATGCGACTGCTGAAGTTGGGCTTCCCGATTGCGGGACAGATGGTGCTCGAGGCGGCAGCATTTATCGTTACGGGTGTGATGATGGGTTGGTTCGGTGCCGAGGCCATAAGCGCAAATCAGGTGGGAAACACCTACGGAAACTGCACCTTTATGATGATACTCTCGCTCGGCTCGGCAACCACAATTTGCGTCTCGCACGCCTTCGGTCGTCGCGACATCGAGGAGATTGCAGCAGTGGTGCGCTCGGCACTCACAATGGCGGTGATATGGGGCTCGGCTGTGATTGTGGCATTTGTCACTATGCGCCACGCTATGCCACTGCTATTCACTGAGAATCGAGAGGTGATACTCCTTGCATCGCAGATGCTTATAATATACGCCACATATCAGCTCTCGGATGCGGTGCAGTGTATCTTTGTCGCCATACTGCGAGGTCTGCAGCAGGTGAAGAGCATAGCCGTAATTTCGTTTGTGGCATATATCGTGCTGAACATCCCTGCTGGATATATCGCAGCATTCCACCTCGGTATGGGGGCTACGGGATTGATTGTGGGATATATCGTGGGACTCTCGGTAGCGGCGCTGCTCTACGGCATTCAGGCCTACCGATATATGCGATATCTGCGAAAAATTTCGTAAAATCTGAGGCTATTAGCCATTAGCCGTTAGCTATTAGCTTTACTTCTGCTCATTTTTTTCACGCATCGATTGCGTTTTGTCGAAATCTTTTCTTAAATTTGTAGAGGCTTTATCAATTTAGTGGATTTAATAGGTAAATCCTTCCAGGGTAGTTTATAATTTACAAATTGAAGATTTTTTATGGAAGTATGGCATTTTTGGGTGATAGTAGCCCTCGTTTTCGTGATCGTTGAGATGTTCACAAGCGGTTTTGCAGTTATGTGTATTTCGATTGGTTGCTTGTTCGGAGCGGTTACTTCGGCACTCGATTGGGAGTTGAAGTGGCAGTTGCTAACCTTTGCAATTGGTACGGCATTAGCATTTATGACTGTGCGACCTTTGGTCTATAAATTATTCTACAAGAAGGGACAAGAGGTCAAAACAAATGCCGAAGCGCTGATAGGCAGAAAGGCTATCGTCACAGAGCGCATTGATGGCGAATTGCACCCTGGCCGAGTAAAGGTGGATGGCGACGACTGGAAGGCGATTTCGCTCAACACCGAGCCCATAGAAGTGGGTGAGGCTGTGGAGATTACCACCCTCAACAGTATAATCGTAACCGTCAAAAAAATTTAATAGCTTTTAACTCTACACATTTAACTTATCATATTATGGGAACACTTATTATTTTTGGAATTATCGCAACAATAGCGATACTCTATGTATTGGTAGGTTTCACTATCGTACAACAATCTGAAACCCGCGTTGTGGAACGACTTGGTAAGTATCATCGCACATTGCAGTCGGGAATCAACTTTATCTTGCCAATTATCGACAAGGCCCGTCCTGTATATTCACGCTATGAGAGAAGCTCTACTGACGGCACAATTGTCGTGACTCATCTTTCAGACAAAATCGATCTTCGCGAACAGGTATACGATTTCCCTAAGCAGAGCGTTATCACTAAGGATAATGTAACGACCACTATAAACGCCCTGCTCTACTTCCAGATTGTAGAACCAGTAAAGGCTGTTTACGAAATCGACAACTTGCCAAATGCTATCGAAAAGCTCACACAGACAACCCTGCGAAATGTCATCGGAGAGTTGGAACTTGACGAAACTTTGACATCTCGCGACACCATAAACTCGAAGTTGCGTGTCGTGCTCGATGACGCCACAAACAAGTGGGGAGTAAAGGTTAATCGCGTTGAGTTGCAGGATATAACCCCTCCTGAATCGGTGCGCCGTTCGATGGAGCAGCAGATGCAGGCTGAACGTGAACGCCGTGCAAAGGTATTGGAGGCTCGTGGTCAGAAAGAGGCTATGATTCTCAAATCGGAGGGAGAGAAAGAGTCGCAAATCAATCAGGCGGAGGCAGAGCGTCAGACACAAGTGTTGAAGGCACGAGGCGATGCTGATGCACGAGTTTTGCAGGCAACCGCCGAGGCAGAGGCTATCCGCAAGGTGGCAGAGGCTATCGCCGCAACAAAAACCGACCCTGCAACCTATATGTTGGTAAGTCGCTACATCGACACCTTGAAGGATATGGCCACGGGCAACGACTCAAAGTTGGTTTATCTGCCATACGAGTCGAGCAACCTGATGAGCGCACTCGGTGCGATGACCGACTTGACAAAGAAGTAGTCTATTCACAAAATAAACACAAGAAAGGCAAGAGATTTCTTGCCTTTCTTGTGTTTATGTGATTTTTATTATTAGTTTTCGCACTATCAGCTTTTTGTTTTCGGTTTTTATTTGTATCTTTACGCAAAATATACTATTTTGCAAGATATGGACTATTCAAAATATGACAAACCCGAAGTTGGACGAGGTTGCACCTTTGGTGTAAACGAGGTGGGCGAGCCATCAGCCAAGGAGGCGCGAGGCTGTTTCCGTCTGCACGAAGAGCCTTGGCTCGAGGAGTATCCCGACAACTTCCCTACCGATATTTTCGAGGTACGATTCAAGAATACCCGTCGCTCGTTCTATCAGAATATCAACAACTTGCCACTCGAAGTGGGTGACATCGTGGCAGTCGAGGCCTCACCAGGTCACGACATCGGCATCATCTCGCTCACGGGCGATATGGTGGCGCGTCAGATGAAACGTCTTGGCTTCAACCCGCAGAATGGCGAATTCAAAAAGATATACCGCAAGGCTCGTCCATACGACATCGAAAAGTGGCAAGAGGCTATCGCACTCGAGCACGAGACAATGATTCGCTCGCGTCAGATAGCGGCCGATATGGGCCTTGATATGAAGATTGGCGACGTAGAATATCAGGGTGACAAGATTAAGGCGATATTCTACTATATAGCCGACGGCCGTGTCGATTTCCGCGAGCTCATCAAGGTATTTGCCGAGCAGTTCCACATCCGCATCGAGATGAAGCAGATTGGAGCACGTCAGGAGGCTGGCCGCATTGGCGGTATCGGAGCTTGTGGTCGCGAGTTGTGTTGTGCATCGTGGGTATCGAGTTTCTCGAGTGTAACCACAGGTGCTGCGCGTGTTCAGGACCTCTCGCTCAACCCTCTGAAGTTGGCAGGACAGTGCTCGAAACTGAAGTGCTGCCTCACCTACGAGTATGATGTATATGCCGATGCTCGTCGTTCGATGCCTCGCTTGCGTGAGCCTCTGCAGGCTATCGATGGTGAATATTTCCTCGTCAAGAGCGATATCCTCGCCCACACGATGACATTCTCGACAAGCAAGGATTCGATGTCGAACCTGGTGACAATACCCGTATCGCGTGTTCGTGAGATTTTGGCAATCAACCGCAATGGCGGCAAGGTGGACTCTATCCTTGGCGAAGAGTTCGAGCCAGAGGTGGAGGAGCCAACATATCGCACCGAGGAGGATAGCATCACCCGTTTCGACAAGGCGAAGAAGCGCAAAAAGAGGAAGAATCGCAACAATCGACCTCAGGGCGAGCAGGGGGCATCAGCCAATGGCGATCAACCAAAGGAGCAGCGTGAGCAGAAATCGAAGGAGCAGCAACCACGCGAGCAAAAGCCTGCAAACGAGGGTGGTCAGAACAATGGCGGCGAGGGTAACAAGGAGGGCAATCGCGAGGGCAATCGCGAGAGCAATCGCAATCCTCGACGCAACCGCAACCACCGTCACAATCGACCTGCGAAGCCAAACAACAAACCAACCGAGTAGGCAGATATGAGGCGCATAGCGCACATAGTGTTGGCGATAGCTATTGTGGTTCTATGGGGATGTCGCACCACCGACCCCGCGAGGATGGTGGGTGTAGATATCGAGCAATGGAGCGAGGCGGCGACTGTCGAATATGACAACTGCGACACAACATCGGTGCGAAGCCTCAACATAGCCCTGCGCTACAACGACACATTCAAGGCCTCGGCATTGCCGCTCAAGATTGCGGTCACAACGCCCGACTCGCTGCACTACGAAGAGGTGGTGACGCTTGAGCTGCACCATCCGAGCACTGCTCTTGCGGTGGCTACAACCGAGAGTCTACCCTACCGCAAGGGGGTTACACTAAACAGAAGCGGACGCTACACATTCTCGTTCCATCCACTTACGGAGGTGAAGGGTATGGCGGCCATAGGTATAGAATTCAAAACTGAGTAACAGATAGATATGGGAAAAGACAAACTCCGCAAATTTGCAGAGAATCTAACCTTCGAGTGCTTCGTGCAACCCGCATTCGAGGAGATGTTCCACACCGACCACCCACTCAAAGGAAATTGGCGCAAGGAGTTCTTTCACAACGACAACCCTATAGTTCTCGAGCTTGGTTGTGGCAAGGGCGAATACACCGTAGCCCTCGCCGAGCGCAACCCCGACAAGAACTTTATAGGCGTGGATATCAAGGGTGCCCGCATCTGGCGCGGTGCAAAGACCGCAACCGAGCGCAAGATGGGCAATGTGGGCTTCCTGCGTGCACGCATCGAGTTTATCACATCGCTCTTTGCCAAGGGCGAGGTCGACGAGATATGGATCACCTTTCCCGATCCGCAGCTCCGCACCAAGCGTGCAAAGAAGCGTCTTACAGCCCCTATTTTCTTGGAGTACTACTCGAAGCTCCTCGCCAAGGATGGCTGGATCAACCTCAAGACCGACTCGCAGCATCTATTCCAATACACCAAGGCGGTGATTGACCACTTTGGTCTCAAGTGCGAGGTGGCAAACAACGATATCTACGGCTCGGGCTATGCCGATGAGGTGCTCTCGGTTAAAACCGCCTATGAGCAGATGTATCTCGATAGAGGTCTGCCGATAACCTACACCCGATTCCAATTGGGCGAGCGCAAGGAGTTCCCGATGTTCGACTGGGAGGGCGACGACATCCTCGAGAAGGACGCTGAGGCAGAACGAGCCTTGCAGGTGACTCGCCGATAAGAGGAGATACGAATAAACACAATAGAGAGTGTCCGTCGGGACACTCTCTATTATATTAGATAGGTATAATCGTCGGGTTAGAACATACCCGTAACCATCAGCTTCACGCCATTGCCAAAGTGACGATTGGTATTGAAGGTGTGGTGGATGCGCTGCTCGAGCGAGTATGCCAACTGTACACGGAAGTACTTCACAGGTGTGTAGCCCAAGCAGACCGAGTAACGCATCTCGATAGCGGCATTCTTGGTGTCGCGGTGGATGTAGTCGAAGCAGTTGCGACAGAAGTAGTCGACCATACCGCCTGCCCATAACATACCACGATTCTCTTTAAGGTTGAAGCGCTTACCCGCCTCGACATAGAGACCCTCCGACGGCATTGCTCCGGTCAATCCCGCGATATACTCGCCTCGTGCAAAGGCCTTCTTGCCATCGTAGTTGAAACCACCTCCCCAGCGGTGTGTGGTGACATACTCTGCGCTACCATTCCAGCGGTAGTCGGCATAGAGGTTCGGCTTATCGTTGAGCATATGGAGAAGGTTTGCCTCGCCCCACTGGTAGTAGGCTGCCAAGGCCAAATCCTTCGAAGGCTTGACGGTGATGCGTGCAAAGATATCCTTCGACTTGTTGTTGTCCTTCTCGTTCAAACCGTTACCATTGAGTACTCCTACGTGGTAGTTGATGATGCTGTAGCCATCGCGATGGATAAATCCTCCGAGGAGCATCACACCTGCGTCACGCGCTGTGACATTCAAGCCACACACATCGTTTGAGCCCATCTTGGCGAGGTTGCAGACAGCGTAGGAGAAGTCCACAAAGTCGTACTTCGATGGCGAGATACTCGCCTCGAACGAGAATGGGTTTTTGAACTGTCCGAGCTGGATGGCAAACTCCTTAACCGGCTGATAGCGAATCCACAAATCGAGCAACGGATTCTTCGGCACACGCGCAAGGTCGAAGTAGAAACGATAGTCGATCTTTGCCCCCTTCTTGCCCTTGTAGAGATCTCCCGTAAGCGAGAATCGAGCACGACGCAACGAGAATGTCGAGACACCTGTCGAGTGGTCGCTGTCGGCATCGTGCCACTCATACTGACCCTGGAAGAAGGCGGTAACCTTGAGATACTGCTCGAGCTTGCCGAGTGTGGCAATGCGCTTCTCGCTCTTGGTCAAGCGAGCATCGAGCGACTCAATGGTTGTGCTCTTGTCGGTTGTTGTGCCTACCTCCTGTGCCGACAATGTTGCGGCGGCGAGGAGCGCACAAACTAAAATGTAAAATCTCTTCATATACTATTTTTTGTTACTTTTTTTCCACTCCTTGAGGTAGTCGATGCAGAAGGCCGCCTTCTGAGCCTTGTACTTTTCGAGATTCGATCCCGAGTGCCAAGTGGTGTAACCGCCTGTCAAGCCCGCAGCGTAGAGACCGCGAATCTCCTTCTCGACATCCTCGGCATCGTAGCGCAGACCATTCTTGTCGACGTGGCGCATAACGGGATATGCCTGAATCCAGGTGCGTACAACAGCAGGGGTGGGTGTCACCGCCTGACGAGCCTGCACACGCTCACCCCACGCCTTGAGAATCTCGTATGGGTGGTTCCAAGGCTTCTTGATACCATAGTAGCCATTCGAGAAGTGGTCAGGGTAAGGCATACCGCAGATTGCGTCGCAGATGTTCGATATGGCTGGCCAATACTGACCGTAGGCGGTTGTGTAGCCCGGATTTGCAGCCTCACCAAAGACATCAATCGAGACATAGGCACCCTCGGCGTGAATCTCGTCACACGCATATTGCACAAAGCGCTGAATTGCCTGTACCTTCGACTCGTTGTACTTGTTGTGGTAGTCGATGAGCTTCTCCACCTTGGTCATACGATCGGGGAATCGCACATAGTCGAAATTAATCTCGTTGAAGCCGAACTTGCGTACCGCCTCCTTCGCCAACTCCACATTGAACTGCCACACCTGACGCTCGTATGGGCTTGGCCAGTAGGCCTTGTTGTGCTTGAATGGCTTGCCCGTAGCCTTCTCGGTGATGGCGACATTGGCGTGGTCACGCACAAGGTGCGAATCCTTGAAGCAGGTGATACGGCCCACCACATAGAAACCCTCCTCGTGGAGTCGCTTCACTGCGTTCTTGTACATCTTCTCCTTGCCCGAACCTGCATAGCGATAGTTCGTTGGCGAGTACCTCTCCATAGCCTCCGCCTTGTAGCCTGGGCACTCGTTATCCTTGATGTCGATTACGAAGGTGTTGATCTTGGTCCTCTTCGCAAAGTCGATATACTTCTCGATATTGCCAATAACCTTTGGCGAGATATTGAGGTAGAGCGAGTAGCACGCCTCCGGCATCTTGTTGTTGGCAAACTGCACGCGCTCGGTAGGATAGAAGTCACAACCGATAGCCTCGCCACCGCCAAACGGATTCTTGATCGCCTTGTGCACCTTGTCGTACTCCTCGGCCTTGTAGCGTTTCTTGGCCTCCTTCTGCGAGGTAACGAGATATTTGCCATAAATCCAACCCTCGACCTTGTTCTGACGCACCTTGTAGCGGTTGACCTTGCCATTGGCATACATTGTGTCATAGCCGATGATGGTCAACTTCTCGCCCTTCTCGCCCTGACCACCGATGAGTGATGTCTCACGATTGGTGATGATCGAGGCAGGTGTGCGTACCCACAACGCCTTCTCCTTCACCACCTCGCGGTGCGAAGCTACGAGCGACTGCTCCTTGGCGTAGTAGAACTCTTTGCGAGCCACCTCCACGAGGTAGTAGCGCTGCTTCTCTATCTTGACGCTCTTGCTCAGGTTTGCCTCCACCTTGCGACCACGGGTCAAGGCGATGACTTGAGTTACATTCTCGTTCTCATCGATTTCGTAGAGAGGCACAGTGACCTTTGCCGATGCGAGGTAACGCTCCTCGATGACATCTTTCTTGCCACAAGCCACCATTATAGCCACCAAAGCAAGTGCTAAAAATACTCTTTTCATATTCAGAATTTTAGTTTTGGATTTTTGACGGTGCAAAGATAGACAAATTTTGGATAAAAAAAGTCTTTTTTTAGATTTGTCGCAATCACAAAAAAAGTCGTGTACTAATCGCCATAATGGGTGCAAAATATTTCGCAGTACAATATTTTTTCGTATCTTTGCCCAACCAAAACGGAAATATCGATTTCCTCAAGGCGAAATGCCCCTGTATCTCAACGGATAGAGAAGCGGTTTCCTAAACCGAAGATAGCAGTTCGATTCTGCTCGGGGGTACAAGAGAAGTTCCTGCGAACTTCTCTTTTTTTGTACCCCCGAGTAGAAAAGTGTGTTACCCACCCCCCTAAATTCCCTCCTGTGAGGGGGCTTAGGTCGCTTCGCTCCATTAAGGCTCACATAAGAGAGCTTTGAGCCTCTTTTTTTTGTACCCCCGAGCAGAAGAGTGTGTTACCCACCCCCGCACCCCCTCCTGTGAGGGGGACTGGGGACTCCGAAGGTGGTCAAGGCGCAACGATTACTGGGGGTTACTGGGGGCGCTCACTGCGCTCGCTTACTGGGGGCGGAGCTAAAGCTCCTTACTGGGGTGCGCTTTCTGCTTTCCCTTACTAGCCCTTACTGGCCCTT
>JAFVOR010000007.1 GCA_017505725.1 Alistipes sp. | reverse complement strand
GTTCCAGAACACGACTTGCTTCAGTCACTTCTTCATCCTTCCCTTTTCGGAGAGTATTAAATAAATTGCCCCAATTCATTGGTGGAACGACTTTTGATTAAATAATAATCGTTTTTTGATGCATTTTGCATTTTGCATTTTGCATTTCTCTCGTCTCTCGCCTAAATATCACTATTCCACTCTCCGTCTGCCGAGCTACAGATGATGGCACGCTTCGCCTCTACACTCTTGAGCCACTCATAGCCCTTGTACATATTGTAGCCATTGCCCGCCTTCTCTCCTCCGAGCGAATATGCCACAATGCACGAATGGTTGCGTGTGCGGTAGTACATAGCCTTCAGTCGAGCGAGATACTCATCCACAAGTGTCGGATCATTCGACGGTGTACCTCCCACCTTGCGATTTGCGCTCTCGATGGTAGGGTTGATATTCGCCTGCTCCACCACATAGAGTCCCACTGCATCGCAGATATCGTAGAACCACTCTGGCTGTGGGTTGTTGGGCATAAGGGTGTTCACGCCTTTAGCCTTGAGAGCCTTCACCTCGGCGAGGGTCTCGCTGTAGCTCTTGCGGGCGTTGTAGCGTACCGATTTCACCACTATCTCCTTGCCATTGCGCTTGAGCTTGCCGTCTGCATAGGTCGACTCGCCCGCACCGAGGCGGAACGAGATATACTCGCGGGGCTTGCCATCGCGCTTGGTGTAGAGAGTCAGTCGGTAGAGCTTCGGATTGGTTGCGCTCCACAGGAATCGGCTCTCCTCGCCGAGCGATGTGCGAATCTTCAGCGTGTCGAGGCTGCGACCTGCCACCTGCATCTCGCGCACTGCGTAGTCGATGAGCTTATTCTCGGGCGAGTAGATGTCGTAACCCACCAGGAGAGGCTCCTCGAAGTTAAAGTCGTTGCGAACTACGATATCCAACTCGAGTGCGAGAATCTTGCCCTTCTGCACGATGCGGGCATCGTAGTCGTAGATGTGCTTGCGATGCTGTGCAAATATGTAGGAGCCTGCGAAACGCTCCGTCGCCACCTTATGCGAGCCCGCTTCCAACTCTGGCATACTGCTCTGCTGAAGGAGTATCAGGATCTCGTTCTTGCCCTGCTTGATGTAGGGCGAGAGGAGGAAGTCGGTTGGCGTGATTGACTCCTCGACCGAGCCCACCAACTGCTCGTTGACCACCACGTGGTAGGCCTTGCCGCAGTTCTGCAGATGAAGATATAGGTTGAAGTCGCTCCACGCAGTTGGCAGATCGATTGTCTGACCTACCACCTCCACATTGTCGACCATCTCGATGTGCTTTGGAGCAAAGCGAATGTGTCGCTCAGTGCTGGTGAGGTCATTCTTGAGTGCGGCATCGCGCAGGTCGAATACTGCGAACTCGGTGCGATGGATCTGCTGTGCCATCACCGAGCTCGAAGCGAGCAGCACGAAGAGGATTGCGAGCAACTTTTTCATACCTATCTCATCTATCAAAAGAGGGCGGACCGACTCTTGCAAGTCAGGCAGCCCCAAATAGTAGTGTTTGGTCTGGTTGAATTAGATCGAGATGTCGAGAATCTCGAACTTGATAATACCTGCAGGAACAGTCACCTCGACAACCTCGCCCTTCTTCTTGCCGAGCAGAGCCTTGGCGATAGGGGTGCCGATTGCCAACTTACCCTCACGGAGGTTAGCCTCATTCTCCGACACTATGGTGTATACCACCTCGCGACGGTTGTTGTGGTTGAGGAGAGTCACCTTGCTAAGGATCTGTACCTTGTCCTTGCTGATCTGGCTCTCGTCGATAACACGCGATTTCGAGAGTGTAGCCTCGAGCTGAGCGATACGCATCTCGAGCAAGCCTTGAGCCTCGCGTGCAGCATCGTACTCCGCATTCTCCGACAAGTCGCCCTTGTCACGAGCCTCGGCGATAGCCGCAGCTGCTGCCGGACGCTCTACCGAACGCATATGGTCGAGCTCATCTTTCAACTTCTTGTAACCCTCAGCTGTGAGGTAATTGATCTGTGTCATAATCTTATCTAATTTTTCGTTTTACCATTTTTTGAAGCAACAAAAAAATAAAGAATTCCAACCCCGTCGAGATTGAAACCCTAATGTTTTGTCGCCACAAAGGTAAGACAAATATTTTAATTCACCAAATCATCTGCGAAAATCGTTCTGATTGGCTCTTTTTGCACCTTGCTTGTGGCGTAAATGCTCACATACAACAGAGTATGCTCCGCTTTCCGCCACAAGCAAGGTGCAAAAATAGCTCAATCATTGACGATTTTCGGTGGGTTTTGGTAGAGTTCTGATTGGCTCTTGCTCCTTGCTGCGGTCGTTGAGTTCCTCACATAGACCTACTATGCTGCGGACTCAACGCCTTGCAACTCACAAAAATTTCCTAATCATCGAAGATTTTCGGTGGGTTGTGGCAGAGTTCTGATTGGCTCTTCTGCACTTTACCTGTGAAAAAACACCTTATTCTATCAGTGTCGAGAACTCTCGGTACTCCTCCTCACCCTTGGCGGGAGCAAGTACAAAGTAGACCTGCACGCTGTCGCGCAGTTGCTCTGCCAAGGCTATGGCATCCCTCTCGTCCGAGGCCATAAAGGCGGTAGCCAGGCCATCTGCCACAGCGCATCGAGGTGCTATCACCGTAGCCGAGAGAATCGATGTTGTGTGCGACTGTCCTGTCTGCGGATTCAGGGTATGCGATATGCGCTCCCCCTCGGCATTATAGTAGAAGCGACGGTAGTTGCCCGATGTGGCGAGTGCTGCACCGCTGATGTTTACCACCTTCTGCTGATATGCTCCGGGTCTATTATTATTATCAAAAGGTGTGTCGACACCCACACGCCAAGCTATGCCTCGGCCATTCACACCCTTCGAGCATATCTCGCCGCCCACCTCCACGATATAGTTCTCGCAGCCCTGCCTGTCGAGCCACTCGGCAACGAGCTCCACCACATAGCCTTTGGCTATCGAGTTGAGGTCTATCTGCAGTCGCGCATCACTCTTGACGATGCGATTGCCTTCGATGGCAAACTTCTCGAATCCGACAAACTCCATCAGCGAGTCGATATTAGGCTTTGCCTCGCGGTTTTTGTCCGCAAAGCCATACGCCTCGACCAGAGGTTTGACGGTGATGTCATAGCGGGGAGCTATGGCGTGAATCTTTCGTGCAATTTCGATGTTGTTGAGGATGTGTCTGTCGAGCAGGTCGGTCTCGTTGCGATTGATGCGACTCAGCAGAGATGTCGAGTCGAAAATCGACATCGAGCCTATAGCCTCGCGGTTTATCCTCTCCATTGCGGCAAATATCTGCTGTGACGAGAGCGAGGTTTCGGCCACGATATGGTAGGTGGTACCCAGCATCGCACCATCCACAGTGCGATATTGCGGTGCCGAGGAACACGCCACGCCGAGCAGGGCCACAAGGGCTATTGTCAGTCGCCTCATTTTGTGGGGAATTTGCGCTCGAGCAGAGCCTCCGAATCTCTCACCGCATAGCGATACCACTCATATAATGTGCGCGTGCGCGACTCCTCGTCGAGTTGCCAATCGTTGCACTCGAGACGCATTCGCTGCGAGAGCATATAGATTAGGATAGCCGCCGAAGCCGAGACATTGAGCGAGTCGACCATACCGCACATCGGAATCTGCAGAAACTCATCCGCCTCCCCCATCACCTCCTTCGATACACCTGTCTTTTCGGTGCCAAACACAAGTGCAAACTTACCCTTCGTCACATCGAAAGTCTCGGGTGTGCAGCTCTTGTGGTGGGGTGTGGTGGCGATGATGCGATACCCCTTGCTGCGTAGCGAGGCTATGGCATCGGCGGTTGTTTCGTGACGATTCAGGCCAATCCACTTGTCGGTGCCGAGGGCAATGTTGAGCGTAGGCATAAAGGGGCACAAATCCTCCACAGTGTGGATATTCTGCACACCAAAGGCCTCGCAGTGGCGCACTATCGCGCTGGCATTCTGTGCGTGAAACATATTCTCGGTCATCACCGTTATGTAGTCGGTACGCATATTGAGCGCACGATTGAGAGTCTCGATGCGGCTCTCCAGAAGGAACGACTCGAGGTACTCTATGCGCTCGCGACACTCCTCGAGCGTAAGGCTATTTTCTATACTTATCATCTTCGTCAAGAATCTTTAGATAGCTCTCATATCGAGAGTATGATATTTCGCCACTCTCCACCGCCGCAACGACTGCGCAGTGAGGCTCGTGGGTGTGTGTGCAGTTGAAGAATCGGCACTCGCCCGCACGCGAAATCATCTCGGGGAAGTAGTGCCATAGCTCCTTGTCGTCAATATCTATCAATCCGAAGCCCTTCACACCCGGAGTGTCGATGATGAAGCCGTCGGCTGTGCGATACATTGTCGAGAAGGTTGTGGTGTGCTTACCCTTGTGGAACGAGTCCGAAATCTCGCCCGTGCGAATCTCTATCGTCGGGTCAATAGCACCAATCAGCGTCGACTTGCCAACTCCCGAGTTTCCCGAGAGCAGGGTGGTCTTGCCCGTCAGCATCTCCTTTACACGCTCCACGCCTATGCCCTGCGTAGCCGAGATGTCGATCACCTCGTAGCCTGCACCTTCATATATGCGGTGGAACTCGGCAATAGCCTCCTCGCTGAGCAGGTCAATCTTCGCCAAAAGTATGGTTACGGGCACTTTATACGCCTCGCAGGTGACAAGGAAACGATCCACGAACTCGGTGGCTGTGACAGGCTCGACAAGTGTCACCACCAACATCGCGCGGTCGATATTTGCCGCTATGATGTGAGACTCCTTAGACAGGTTCGATGCACGACGGATGATGTAGTTGTGACGCGGAGCGATATCCACAATCACCCACTCACCATCCTCGCCACACTCGCACGCTACCGTATCGCCCACCACTATGGGGTTGGTCGAGCGCACACCGCGCAGGCGCAGTTTACCTCGCATTCGGCAACGCAGAATCTCCCCCTCGTGCAATACCTCGTACCAGCTGCCTGTGGCACGCATTACCAGCCCTTCGATGCGCTGCATATTTTAGTTGGCTTGTGGCGTTGCGTTTGGCAGTGCCTGTTTCAACTCTGGAAGTATTGCAGCCTTAGCCTCCTCCCAATACTCCATCAGAGGAGCAGCAGCCTCGCGTACTATGTCAAACGATAGAGATGTCTCAAAGATTGTAGGGCCGAGGAAACCGAGCTGCTCGTTGAGCGAGAATATGGCTGCGTAGAGCATACTCAACACCAACACGCCCTTCAGTGCTGAGAAGGCGGCACCCAAAATACGATTTACCCAACCCAAGCCAATGGCCGAAAGGACACTGGCAAGCAGTCGGGAGAGGATCGATACCACAATCATTGTAACCACGAAGGTGATCAAGAAACCTGCAATTACCGAGTAGGCCTCGTTGAACCCAAGCATCTGGCCCACCTCTGCACCATAGGCAACTGCGAGAATAGCTCCTCCAATAATACCCAAGAGGCCCAATAACTGCGATAGGAAACCGCTTCTCCATCCCGAGAAAATAGTCCATACGAGGACTAAAATGGTCAGTACATCAAATAAATTCATAATCAATTGCGTTAATAATTTGCACGAAGTTAGTAATTTATTTGTGAATTTCCTATCTTTGCGGTAATAATCCACTTTCTATGAAAAAGTTTTTGCTCTTTATACTCTTTGCTGCGGGTGTTGTTTCGGCGACATCAGCACGCGAAATATACTCGCTGAATAGCGGTTGGAAGTTCTTCTACGCCGAGGAGAACTCGAGCGATAACGCTCGCGAGGTGTCGCTGCCTCACACCTGGAATGTCGATGCCTTCGTGGGTGGCGAGAGCTATCGTCGCACCCTTGCCAACTATCAGCGCACCCTCTTCATTCCGGCCGAGTGGAAGGGCAAACGCCTCTTTCTCCGCTTCTACGGAGTGCAGAATGTTGCCGATGTATTCATCAATGGCCGCCACGTGGGTGACCACTACGGAGGCTACACCGCCTTCACCTTCGAGATCACCGACAACATCTCCTATGGCTACAACAACTCTCTCCTGGTGGCTGTGAGCAACACCTCGCGTAGCGATGTTCTGCCCACCTCTGTCGAGGAGAATCTCTATGGCGGTATCTATCGCGATGTCGAACTTTTGGTCACCGAGAAGACCACCATTTCGCCGCTCTACTATGGTACAGATGGTGTGATGGTGCATCAGACCAACATCACCAAGGAGCGTGCTACAGGCCGAGTCGATGTCGCATTGCTTGGTCGCAAGGATGCTCTGCAGAGTGTAACGGTCGATTTCCTCGCTCCCGATGGCTATGTCTCGCTCTCAAGGAGTGTCAAGGCCAAGATCGATGGCAACCTTCTCTCAGTTCCTTTCACTATCGAGAATGCCGAACTCTGGAGCCCTGCCCATCCGCGCCTCTATACGGTGCGTGTGACCGTAGGTGACGAGGTCGTTGAGGTCAAGACTGGCTTCCGTCGCTTGGAGGTTACCCCCGAGAAGAAGTTCACAATCAATGGTCGTCGTGTGCGCATCCGTGGTGTAGTGCTTGGTCACGATAGATTACCAAAGGGCAATGCAGTTAGCAAGGCCGATGTCGATGCCGACCTCGCCTTGGTGCGAGAGCTTGGCGCCAATGCTGTGCGCTCGGCTGTAGGCCCTCATATGCAACATCTCTACTCCGAGTGCGACAAACTCGGTATGGTGGCGTGGGTCGACTTCCCATTTGTGCGTGCTCCGTTCCTCAGCGACATACCTTACTACTCGACAGCCCGCTTCGAGGAGAATGGCTTGCGACAACTCCACGAGATAGTCTTGCAGAACATCAACCACCCTTCGGTGGTTATGTGGGGCGTGTTCTCGATGTTGCGTGGTAACTCCAAGCAGCAGATGAACTACATCCGCACACTCAACTCCACCGCCAAGAAGCTCGATGCCTCACGACCTACGGTGGCGATGAGCAATCAGGATGGCGACATCAACTTCATCACCGATCTGATCGTATGGCAGCAGGCTGTGGGATGGCAGAGTGGCGAGATTACCGATTTGGATCTGTGGCAGGGTGCTTTGCGAACAAGCTGGGGTCATCTTCGTCAGGCGGTATGCTATGGCGAGAGCAGCAATTCGGCTCGCTATGGCGAGGCTAAGCGATGCAGCGCTCACGCCGCAAACCTTCGTCAGCAGAGCTTCCACGAGGGCTACCTTCGCCTTGTCGACGAGGAGCTCTTCTGGGGTGTATGGCTCAACTCGATGTTCGACGGAGGCTCTACCCGCTACCAGCGTGGTGTTCGCAATTCTGGTGTTGTTGCGGGAGATCACACCTCGCGCAAGGATCTCTTCTACCTCTATAAGTCGCAGTGGGGACGACGCAAACCTACGCTCCACATTACCGATAAGGAGCGCACCATCCGCACCGACGAGAAGCAGGTGCTCACCGTCTACTCGTCGATGGGTACACCTGTTATGACCATCAATGGCGACACTGTGGCGTGCCAGAATGTGGCTCGCACAGTCTATCGCACTGACACTCTCCGCCTTAATGGCAAGAACGATGTCCGTGTCTCGGTGGGTGATCGTAGCGACGAGATGACGCTTACAATCGGCAACTATTTAAGAGTGCAGTAGCTTCGCGCCCCTCGCACATCAGCATATCGAGCATCGATGCGTTCTCGACAAAGGGGGTACGATCCATAAAGAGCTGGAAATATTGGGGAGAGCCAAATTGGCTCTCTCTCTTTTTGTCGCGAAGGTCGACGATACCCTCGCTTGGCTCGACATAGATCTCCGACACGCGGTGCTTTGGCTCGATGCCGAGGATGTCGAACTCCGCTTGCAGAATCTCGCTGTTTAGCTCCACAAGGAATTTCCACTCACGCTCGTAGATTGGCGCAATGCGGTCGGCGATATAGTCGTAGTAGGGCGACGAACGGTAGGCAGAGAGGATGGCAACCCAGTGCTGGTGCTGCCAACGCTTCGAGTTGTCGATTCGCATATCACGCATTGGGGTGCGTGGACGGTTGGCCTTCACCAATGGTACCGACAATATCATACCACCCGTAGGTGTTACAATCTCGGTTCGGTTGCGCTCCGAACGCTTCACATAGTTCTCGCCGAGGTCAATCACCGCCTCGTCACCTGCTTGCAGCAGATGGGCAAAATGCTCGATATTTCCCCAATATGTCAGAGGTAAAACAACCATCGTATCGCTCTTTTGTTTTTTGTCTCGGCAAAGATACGAAAAACCAACCACGAAACAAAAAGAATCTGTCTAACAAGGCTCTTTCGTCATCTGTCTTGTCTGAAAAATGCTCATTTACGCTCAAGTAAACTGCGCTTTTTCAGCCTGCGAGCAGCTCCAAAATAGCTCTTGTTATACAAATTCTCACAAAATGAGGGTGTCCGAAAGTTATTGGACACCCTCTTCAGCGTGAAAAGCGGGTTGATTTGTGAGGCTTTAGAACTGTAGCACCCAGTCGAGGTTCTCTCTCGAGAAGGCATTGCGACAGAGCTCCTCGCGGGAACGGATGTTGAGTATCACCTCGCGAATCTCGCCTCCTGCCTCCTTTACCTCGTCGACAAAGGTGGTCTCGGCCAAACCTATGGTGTGTACATCTGCGATGCCATTCACCACCAAAACAGGTGTCTTTGCGACATTTGTTGCCGAGATGTTATCGTCGGGATCGGCAGCAACGACCATACCGCCGGCGAACATATCGCTATACTCTGAGAGCATATACCACACTCCTCCGGCACCTGCAGGTTGAGGGCCATCCGAGTAGCCGAGGATATAGATTTTTGATGGGTCTACATTGATGTTGTTTGCCACATAGTGGTCAATCAGCGACTTGAGAGCCTCGCGCATAGTGGTTGCTTTGTCAACATCCTCCTTTGTCTCGTCCCACGCGCGACGAGGTGAGCACTGCGGAGCGAGCACCACAGCCTTCACATTGTTCGATGTGAAGTAGTGCCAGATGCTAATCATAGCGTCGCTACGCAGCTGTGCGAGGTTGTCCGAGCCCGAGCCATATTGTCCGTGCAGCACCACCACAAGAGGCGATTTGCCCGAGGTCGAGGCGATGGTTGCACCATCGCGATAAGGGATTGTTATGCCATCGTATTGATAATTTCCCGACGAAAAATGCGAGTCGATAGATGTCGGAAGATTAGGTGCGTCGGAGCTATCCTTTGTACACTGAACAGAGAAAAGGGCTACCACGATCGCAAGAGCCATAAGTCGTAATTTGGTAGTCATAACGGTATAGTTTTTAAGGTTTTGTTCTATCCATTAAGACCACCAACCTTGCGAAAGGTTAAATCGTCGCCGACTAAAAATTAAGGCGTACGAAATGTTTGCCACTTCGTACGCCATTTGATATCTGTTTCGCTGAGCCCCTTGCTACTTGAGCGGATCGGCCTTTACACCCTCGAATGTCATCTTTACAGGTAGGATGTTACCCTCCTTGTCGAAGCGAAGCTCATCGATGCAGGTGCGTCGGTCATTTCCGCTGGTTGCGCCGAGAGGGTGGCGGTGGTAGACGATGTAGTACTTGCCACTGCGAGGGTTACGGATTACCGAGTGGTGTCCGGCTCCTGTGCCGATATTCTTGTCGGTCTGCAGAATCACACCGCGTGGCTCGAATGGGCCGAGAGGGCCATCTGCAATGGCGTACTGCACGCGGTAGTTATCTTTTGTCCACTTACCCTCCGACCACATAAAGTAATACTTTCCGTTGCGGATAAACATAAATGGTCCCTCGACATACTCGCCGGGAGTAACCTCTTTGAATATTTTACCATCCTCGAATGGAACAAAGCCCGTGAAATCGTCGTTGAGTTTGCAGACATTGCAGTGCTTCCATCCACCATAGTACATATAGTATGTGCCATCGGTATCCTTGAATACGAATTGGTCGATAGGCTGAGCGCCATTTATAATATCCTGAATAAGCGGCTTTCCGAGCAGATCCTTGAATGGGCCTGCAGGGTTGTCGGCCACAGCCACGCCGATACCGCCAATCTCGCCCTGCTTGACATTGTTGCAGGAGAACATAAGGTAGTACTTGCCACCCTTCTCGATGATGGATGGAGCCCAAAGTGCGTGAGTGAGCCACGAAATCTCCTTGTTGTCGATAATGCGCTCGTGCTTGGTCCACGTCACCAGATCCTTCGACGAGAAGGCGTCGAAGTGGAGCTGATCTTTGAACTTCTGCGACCAAGTAGGGTAGATCCAGTAGGTATCTCCAAAAATTGCAGCTTCTGGGTCTGCATACCACCCCTCGAAAATTGGATTTCCACTGCGCCTAGATAGTGCACACGATACTGCAGTCAAGGCCATAACTGCCAAGATAAATAGTTTTGCCGTGTTTCTCATAATATTGTTTACGATGTTCGTCAGTTCTTCACACGATAGGCTCGTTGCACTCCCTTGATTCGCATTATTGCGTAGATGAGTGTGTCGACAACATTCACTGAAGGCACCTCCACACTGATTGTGCCCACACCCGTACCGTCACCTCGCGAGTTGAGGTTGATGGAGCGGATGTTGAGCTTCATATCTCGGCTCACCACCTCGGTAATCTGATTTACCAAGCCTGCTGAGTCGTTTGCGTGGATGGCAATGGTCACACGGAAGGCACCCTGCGCACTCTCTCTCCACTTGGCATCCATCACGCGGTATGGGTACTGCTCGCGCATACGCTTGGCATTAGGGCAGTCGGTGCGGTGGATTGTGATACCCGTATTTATAGTTACGAAACCGAATATGTCGTCGCCCTTGATAGGGTTGCAGCACTTGGCCAACTTATATACTATATTATTAATACTCTCGTCGATGATGAGTGCATCGCTCGAAGGCTTGACCTGCGACACTGCGGTTGCTCGGCGGCGTGCTTCGGCCTCAGCCTCGGCGGCACGACGCTCCTCGTCAGCCTCACCCGAGAGCCACTTGGCCAAAATCTCCTTCACCACCGCAAGGTCTATCTTCTCCTCGGCAATAAGCTCGTAGAGGGCGGTACCTGTGCGCTGCTTGTAGTACTTGCAGAGGTAGGCTACCACCTCGTCGATGCTCTTTGTTATCTTCCAGTTCTTGAGTTTGCGCTCGAGCTCCTCACGACCAAGGTTTGCGCTCTTGGCCTGCTCCTCGCGAATCACCGACTTGATCTTCTGCTTCGCCTTCTGTGTCACCACAAAGTTTAGCCAGTCGGCCTTTGGTTGCTGGTTCTTCTGCGTGAGAATCTCCACGATGTCGCCATTGCGAAGCTGTTCGCGGATAGGCACAGCACGACCATTAACCTTACCTCCCGAGCAGGTGCAACCGAGGTTCGAGTGGATGTCGAATGCAAAGTCCAAGACGGTAGCTCCGTCAGGCAACTTGCGGATGTCGCCATTTGGGGTGTAGACAAATATCTCACCCGAGGCAGGCTTGGCATCGAAACGCTCGGCAATATCCTCCTTGGTCTCGCTCATCAGCTCACGCAGACGCTGCAACCACTTCTCGCTTGTCTGTGCGCCCTGATTCACACCCTTGTAACGCCAGTGTGCTGCGATACCCAGCTCGGCGATGTTGTCCATACGCTCGGTGCGGATCTGAATCTCCACCCACTTGCCATCGCCTGCAGCTACGGTGGTGTGCAACGACTCGTAACCATTCGACTTCGGAATCGATATCCAGTCGCGCATACGGTCGGTATTTGGCGTGTAGAAGTCACTCACGATCGAGTATGCGAGCCAGCACTGCGCCTTCTCGAGCGGTTGAGGACAGTCGATGATAATACGGATGGCGAATATGTCGTATACACCCTCGAAAGGAACCTTCTGCTTGCGCATCTTGTTCCAGATGGAGTAGACCGACTTGGTGCGGCTCTTGATGTGGTACTTTATGCCGGCGGCATCGAGTCCCTTACGGATAGGCTCGACAAAACGCTCGATAAAGTCCAAACGCTCCTTCTCTCCCTCGCGCAGCTTGTCGGTAATATGCTTATGGTCAGCAGGCTCGAGCTGTGCCAACGAGAGATCCTCCAACTCGCTCTTGATGTTGTAGAGTCCGAGCTTGTGGGCAATCTGCGCATAGAGGTTCATCGACTCCCACGACTTCTTCTTGCGCTTCTCCTCAGGGAACATCGCTATCGAGCGCATCACCTCGAGTCGGTCGGCAAGCTTAATCAGAATCACGCGCGGATCCTCCGAGTAGGAGACAATCATATCGCGGAAGTCCGAAGCCTGATCCGAGTGGGTGTTGAGCTTCAGGTCGGAGATGTTGGCAAGTCCAAGCACTACGCCCGCCACCTCCTCGCCAAACTCCTTGCGGATGGTGGTGAGCAGAGTCTCGAGAGCCTCCTCGTCGTCGCTCTGCGCCACAATGCGTACCACATCGTGCAGAATGGCCGATACTGTCGAGTTGCGACCAAGTCCCACCTCTGTAGCGACAATGTGTGCCACCTCCACTGCGTGGTCGAGCATAGGTGTTCCGTCGTAGCGCACCAACTCGCCCATTCGCTCCTCGGCGAATACGAGTGCCTTATCCACCAACTCCTGTGTCGTGGTCGAGAATTGATTGGCTACGGCCTTGCGTAGTTTCTCGTATCTTTCAAACAATCCCATATATCCCTCCTTACTAGCCCTTACTAGCCTTTATTAGCCCTTACTGGCTTTTTTATAATATATAAACGCTCTTTTCCTGTTGAGTATTGTTTTACCTCCTCTTCGGAAAGTTGCTTTTCGTACTCTATCTCCTCCACCTCGAATCCGCACTCGGCAACTCGTTGTGCGTAGTCACGACCATAGATGCGGCGGTGGTCATACTGCCCGAAGATCTTTGCACGCTCCTCGGGCGAGGTTATCGAGTCATCCTCGAAGGTGCTCTCTCGCTCATAATCCTGCGGCACAAGCACCACGCCCCAGCCTCCCGGGCGCAATATACGGTGCAACTCTCGCAACGCCTTGCGGTCATCCTCCACGTGTTCGAGGATGTGGTTGCAGATGACGATATCGATGCTCTCATCCTCGAGCGGAATCTCCTGCACATCGAAGTGCAATTTTGCCAATGGACTCTCGAGATCGGCTGTGAGGTAACTCTCGGCGTGCTCCTTGCCGTAGTGCCGCTCAAATTTGCGTTTCAGCGCCACCTCGGGTGCAATGTGGAGCAGGGTAGGGTAGCCATTCAGAATGTTGGTCTCACGCTCGATGTAGAGCCACAACAGACGATGTCGCTCCAGCGCAAGACATCGTGGACAGAGTGCATCTCGGCGCGATACGCCATAGCCGTAGGGCAGAAACTCTCGCACCTGCTTGCCGCAGATGGGACATTTGCGCCCACGACCCGCATACCACACACCGAGCATCGGCACGCCCCATCCCGCAACCCTCTGCAAGATTGGTCGCGGAATATGGTTCAGAGTCCACTTAACTATCTTTTGAATTGTACCCATAAGTTGCCCTTTCGCCTTTTACTCTTCGAGTACCTTGTTCACATCGCTTTCTGCCTTGCGCAGTTTCTCTCGGCAGAGAGCAATCAACTCCGTAGCACGAGCCACTCGCTCCGACAATGTGTCGATGCTGTTTTGCTCCTCTCGCAACGATTTCAAAATCGCCTCAATCTCGGTTATTGCCTCTTTGTAAGTCATAAGCTTTGTTATTTTGGCTATTGTTTTTTTAGCGAAGCAAAATGGCATTCGCTCGATTCTCTCGCTGAATGGCAACGAATGGCATTCGCTCGCTTGTCGCTCGCTTAATGGCAGTGCGCCTATTAAGCAGTCTTGGACTGCGTTGTCATTAAATGCCATCTTTTTGGCGCAATCTCTCAACTTTCCACTCTCAATTTCTCAAAGACAGTGGCGTTGAGTTTTCCGTCAGCCACCGCAACCTCAATCGTATCGCCAACCTCCACGTTATCTACGCTCTGCAACGCCTTGCCCTCCTTGCGAGCTATGGCATAGCCAAGGCGGAAGATGCGTTCAGGTGCAAAGTTTGCCACAAGTGTGGCTATGCTGTCGAGGCGTTGCGACTCGCTCTGCAAGGTGCGCTCTGCAAGGTTGCGCACATTGGTAGCGTACTGCTCCAGTTGCAGTGCCGCCCTATGGGTAGATTGTCTGCAGAGATCACGCAGTGCCACCGCAAAGTACTCCAATGTTCCGTCGAAGTCGGCAGCACGCTGATTGAGCCACGCCGCCACCGCAGTCGGTGTCTTGAGCTGGGTGTTAGCCACCATATCGGTCACACTCGTATCCTTGTCGTGACCAATACCCGTCAGTACAGGCAGAGGCGCTTGTGTCACAGCCGAGGCTATGAGGTAGGAGTTGAAGCACTCCAAGTCGCTCGTCGAGCCTCCGCCACGAATGATTGCTATGGCGTCGAACTCCCCCTTGCGAGCCGCTATAGCCTGCAGTGCCGCCACTACGCTATCGTCGCAACTCTCGCCCTGCATCGTAGCTTCGAACAACTCGGTCTCGATGTGGTATATGCTGCGTCCCAGCTCCTTCATAAAGTCCTGGTAACCCGCCGCCGTGGCACTCGAAATCACCGCCACGCGCTCCACCACCAAAGGCAGAGCCACACCACGATTCTTATCCCACACGCCCTCCTTCTGCAGCTGCTCGATGCAGAGTTGCTTGCGACGCTCCATATCACCTATGGTGTGCAAGGCATCAATCTGCTGAATCTGCAACGACATACCATAGACTGCGTGGTGCTGCACCGTAGCGCGGAAGAGTATCTTCAAACCCTTGACAAGGCGTTGTCCCGTTTCGCGCTCGAAGCGACCTACGGTGTTCATCACCTGCGACCGCCAAATTGTGGCTCGAGCCTGTGCAACTGTCGCTCCGCTCTTCTCATCCTTCTCGATAAGCTCGATATAGCAGTGTCCCGATGCGTTGATCTTTATATCGGCAACTTCGGCACTCACCCACACCGGCAAAGGCAGAGCCTCCGCCAGAGCGATTGATATTCGCCCCTGCAGCTGCGCCAGAGTTATGTGCTGAACTTGTGTTTGCATTTTTTATTAAATCGTCATTCCGAAGGAGCGAAGCGACTGTGGGAATCTCCCTTATATTTTATTAAACTAACAGCGGGAGATTGCCACGGCTTGTCCCAAGCCTCGCAATGACATCTATATCTCTTCCATCAAGTCTTTCCAAGACGGATTGTTGTCACTTATCAAATCATCTTTACGCTTGCGCGACCAACTTTTAATCTGCTTTTCTCTTGCAATGGCTTCAGCCATACTTCCAAACTCCTCAAAATGCAATAAATGAGTGAGGTTGTATCTTGCAGAGAAACCTCCGAATTGGTGATTGCGATGTTGTGTCATTCGCTGTACTATATCAGATGTAACACCCACATATATAGTAGAATGCGAATGATTTGAAATGATATATACGCAAGGTTTTTTCATTCCTAACTCTCAACTCTCAATCATCGTATCACAATATACGGCTCTTTCGGCATAGCTTTGCCTTTGGGCAGTTGGATGGCAAATACATAGTCGCTCTCGACCGCCCGCCCTTGCTTGGTGGCGGGCTTCCACTTCGGTAGCGACTCTAATGCCTTCAATACCCGTTTGCGGAACTGGTTGTCGGTCGATTGCAAAATCGATCCCAAGCGGAACGAGCCATCTGCTCCGATGGTATAACGCGCCACAAACCTCGCTACGCCCCAACTCTCGCTCCACTTCACTCGCTCGGCAACATACTCTGCAAGTGGCTTCCCGCCCGTAAATTCCGCCTCCTTGTCGTAGCGGAGTGTCACGATGATAACGCCATTATTCGCTCTCTCGCCATACTTGGCTACGGTAGCCTCGTTGGCTGCGAGGTGGTCGATATGCTCGATGTTCGCCTCGGGGATATGCCTCACACTCTCCATCTCCACACCATTGACGATGTAGAGAGGGTTTTGTGTCTGCGCCGAGGCAGACACAAAATGCAAAATGCAAAGTGCAAAATGCAAAATTAAAAATCTTCTCAATTTTTAGTTTTCCGTTTTCCGTTTTCCGTTATCCCAACTCCTGCTCCTTCAGACGCTCTGCATTCTCGGCTACGATAAGGTGGTCGATGCAGTCCTGAATATCACCATCCATAAATGCCGAGAGGTTGTAGATTGTGTAGTTGATGCGGTGGTCGGTGATTCGTCCCTGCGGATAGTTGTAGGTACGAATCTTTGCTGAACGGTCACCTGTCGATACGAGTGTCTTACGCTTCGAAGCAATCTCGTCGAGATACTTCTGGTACTCGAGGTTGAAGATTCGTGTACGCAACTCCTCAAACGCCTTCTCGGTATTCTTGATCTGCGACTTCTGGTCCTGACACTGCACCACAATACCTGTAGGGATGTGGGTGAGTCGGATAGCCGAGTAGGTGGTATTCACCGACTGACCGCCCGGACCCGATGCACAGAAGATATCCTTGCGAATATCGTTCCACGAAACCTCGCAGTCGAACTCGTCAGCCTCTGGCAACACTGCCACCGAAGCTGCCGATGTGTGAACACGACCCTGAGTCTCGGTCTGTGGCACACGCTGCACACGGTGTACGCCCGACTCATACTTCAAGGTGCCATATACGCTGTCGCCCGTAACCTTGAGGATAACCTCCTTGTAGCCACCTACAACACCCTCCGAGAAGGATGTCACCTCGTAGCGCCAACCCTTCGACTCGATATATTTGGTGTACATACGGAACAGGTCGCCTGCAAAGAGTGCTGCCTCGTCGCCACCGGTACCACCACGAATCTCGAGAACTGCGTTCTTGCCATCCTGCGGATCCTTCGGGATGAGGAGCAACTTAATCTCCTCCTCCATCTTCTCAATGGTAGGCTCCAACTCTGCAATCTCCATACGAGCCATCTCGCGGAACTCCTCGTCCTTCTCGTTTGCGAGAATATCCTTTGCGTCGGACAGAGCCTGCAACGCCTTGCGGTAGCGGTCCGAAGTCTCGACAATTGGCTCCAACTCCTTGTACTCCTTGGTAAACTGGATAAACGACTTGACATCTGCAATCACTTCGGGGTCGGTAAGTTTCTGCCCCAACTCCTCGTACTTGATTTTCAGACCATCAAGACGCATCAAAATTGAACTTTCTGCCATAAATATAATTTGTGAATTTAGTGAATCATTATTTCAACTCGCTCAACCAACGGAGCAACAGATGCTGCCACTCCTTCTGGTATGCGAATTTGTCGTAGTTGCCCCATCCGTGACCTCCCGTCGGGAATATATGTATCGATGCCTTGACGCCGTGATAGCGCAACGCTGCGTAGTAGAGTGCCGAACCTGCCGCAGGTACGGTGGTGTCGTCGTCGCTCAACAGAAGTATGGTTGGCGGGGTCTGCTCGCTTGCGATTTTGTCCATAGCCCACTCGTCGGCCTCGGCTGCAGTGTGACGCTTGCCAAGGAGGTTGCGGAACGAGCCTCTGTGTGTGTTGAAATCACCGGCAGTCAGCACAGGATAGAACAGAATCGAGAAGTTCGGTCTATCCTCCACTGCAGGCTTGTTTGATGCCGATGCAGCCAGGTGACCACCTGCCGAGAAGCCCATAATACCCACCTTTGCAGGGTCGATATTGAACTTCTTTGCCCTCTTACGCACGATGCGGATAGCCTCCACAGCATCCTCGAGTGGCACCTCTCTGTGCCCATTTGGCAGACGATACTCCAACACGAATGCTGCGATACCGTTCTTTGCCAGCCACTGTGCCATAAGGTAGCCCTCCTGGTCCATCGAGAGCTTTGCGTAGCCACCACCCGGGCAGATAACCACCGCCTGACCCGTAGCCTTCGCAGGGTCTGCGTTGTAGAGATACAACTGCGCCTTGGTGGTGTTCACCAGACGGTATGGAGTTGCCTCGTAGGCTTCGCCCTCCAGGCCATTCGAGTGAGGGGCCTTGTTGTTGTCCCAAATGAGAATTGTATCGTCCTGATAGTAGTTCGATCTCTTCTGCTCTTGTGCAATAGCTGTCGAGGCAACCAATATAGCCATAATTAAGAGAATTCGTTTCATAGCGATATCTATCTACTCGGTAGATTATTTCTTCTCCTCCACGCTCTTGTTGATAAACTCCAACCAACGCTTGAGCTGGTGCTTCCAATCCTTGTCGTAGCGGAACTCTGGGCGACCTACCCATCCGTGACCACCCTCGGGGTAGATGTGCATAGCAGCCTTCACGCCATAGTGCTTGAGAGCCTTGTAGTAGAGGGTCGAGCTGATTGGCGGCACGGTGCGGTCATTGGTGCTGAGGAGCAAGATTGTTGGCGGTGTGGTAGCCGATACACGGTTGTTGAGCGAGTAGTACTCACGATCTGCAGGTGTGTGATTCTTGCCGAGCAGACGACGGAAGGTGTTCTGGTGGGTCATACAGGTCTCGCCATTGATCACAGGGTAGAACAAAATCGAGAACGCAGGCTTCTCTGCGTCAGGTGTGAAGTTCGAGGTGTAGGCTGCGAGGTGTCCTCCTGCCGACGATCCTGCGATACCCACCTTCGATGGATCTACGCCCCACTTCTTGGCATTCTTGCGAGTGTAGCGCAATGCTGCCTGAGCATCCTCAAGCGGCACCTCCTTGTGGCCATTGTTCGGGAGACGATACTTCACCACTACTGCAGTGATACCGATGCTCTTAAAGTACTCTGCCAAGGCAAAACCCTCACGCTCGATACACACCTTGCCATAGCCTCCACCTGGGAGTACAACTACAGCCTGACCTGTTGCATTGCTCTTGTCGGCCTTGTAGATGTAGAACTCGGTCTGCGATGTGTACATAAAGTGTCCGCTTGCATCGCGCTCCTCATCCTTGGTCTCCTCATTCGAGTGTGGAGCCTTCTTGTTGTTCCACCACTGCACTACCTCATCAGCATTGCATTTAACATTTGTGATGGCCTTTTGTGCCGATGCAGAGAGTGCAAATGCGGCAACCATTGTCAAAGTTACAAAAATTCGTTTCATAGTATTGTGTTTTTTGTTTGTGATTTTATTCGTTCTATTGTTATTTTTTGAGTAATCCGAGCCAATCGAGCCAATCGAGTGTCAGAGTGCGCGATTCCTCAAGACTCTGTTTCAGGCTGTGACCTCCCTTTGGGAAGATATGTATCGAAGCCTTCACACCGTGGCGGATAAGGGCCTCATAGTAGTCCAACGGACTTGTCGGAGGCACGCTTTTGTCATCATCACAGAGCATCAGCAATGTAGGTGGCGTTTTTGCAGTCACCATATTCTGTGCCGATATAGCCTCTGCCTCTGCCTCTGCGTAATCCATACCAAGCAGGCTTCCTGTCGTGTTGAAGGTGTTGAGGTAGAGTGGCGCATTGCGGTCGATAGCCGGATAGTGGAGAATTGCGAATGCAGGTTTCTCCTCGTCGGGCATAGTGTTCGAGGTCCAAGCGGAGAGGTGTCCACCTGCCGAATTTCCGCTTATGCCCACCTTCGCTGGGTCTATGCCGAGGTCGGTGCGAGTGCGAAGGTAGCGTAATGCTCCCATAGCATCCTCCAATGGCACCTCCTTATAGCCATTTGGCAATCGGTATTTAACCAACGCAACCGTGATACCATTTGATGCAAACCACTTGGCTGTCGGGACGTTGAAGCCGAGTTTCATATAGCCTCCACCTGGGCAAATGGCAATAGCCACACCCGTATTTTTCTCGGCGTCGGCCTTGAAGATATACAATTCGCACGACGATGTATATCGCATCGAGGTCTTCTTCTTGTTGCTGAACTGCTCGTTGCGGGTCTGGTGGTTCGAATGTTTGGCTGTGGTGTTGTCCCACAAGCGCACTGTCTCGTCAGCCCCCTCCAACGATACGGTCTGTTGAGCCGTAGCGAAGGCGAAAGCGATAAGAGCGAGTGCCAAGGTGTAGAATCTTTTCATCGACAACTATTTGTTAGGCATTAAACCGAGATACTTCAACCACTCGATAACTGCAGGCTGATACTCCGCAATGTGCTTTTTCACGCTGTGACCTCCGAATGGGAAGATGTGCATCGAAGCCTTCACTCCGTGTCGAACTAGAGCCTCGTAGTACTCCACACCATCTGTTGATGGCACAAGTGCGTCGTCGTAGCAGAGGAACAACATCGTAGGCGAGGTTGTTGCGCTGACCATATAGTGTGTCGAGAGGTTGATGGCATCCTGCTCGGTGTAACTCTTGCCGAGAATGTATTTAAGAGCCTCATCCTGTGCTGATGTACTACTCTTGTGAAGGTTAATCCACGCATAGTGAAGGATTGCAAAGGCCGGCTTCTCACCATCAGGCATCGAGTTCGATACCCACGACGCGAGGTGACCACCTGCCGATGAGCCCAATACACCCACCTTTGCAGGGTCGATGCCGAGGTCAGAGCGTGTGCGGAGGTGGCGCACTGCACCCTCTGCATCCTCGAGTGTCGCTGCGTGGTGACCGCCATTTGGCAAGCGATACTTTACTATAGCTACGGTAATACCTTGCGATGCGTACCATTGTGCAAACGAGATACCGAGGTTGAGGTTTCGGTAGCTACCACCCGGGTACATCGCTATTGCAATACCCGTGTTTTTCTCCGGCGCAGCCTTGAAGATGTATAACTCGCACGACGAAGTTCGCCATATCGAGTTCTTCTTTTTCCACGCCTCGTCGCGGGTTTCGTGGTTTGTGTGCTTCGCCGTTTTGTTGTCCCACAGGCGCACTATTTCGTCAGCACCCTCATAGGATATTGTCTTTTGAGCTGATGCCGATAGGGCTACTACAGCCAAAAGCAAGGTTACAACTATTCGTTTCATCGTTAGGGGCTATTTGGTGTTGTACAATCCAAGCCATTTGAGCCAGTCGATAGTCAACTCTTGCTGCTCCTTCATCGCCTTTTTGAGGCTGTGACCGCCCTCTGGGAAGATGTGCATCGAGCACTTCACGCCGTGGCGTACCAACGCCTCGTAGTAGACCAGCGAACTGTAAGGCTCCACCACTCTGTCGTCGTCGCAGAGGAGCAAGAGTGTTGGCGAGGTCTTTGGGGTTACCATATTGTTGCTCGACATATCTACCGCATCCTGCCAAGTGAAATCCTTACCCAGGAGTGCGTAGTTTGCCTTGTTGCCGGTGTAGAACTCGGTGCGGAGCATCGATCCGTAGAGCGGAATGGCAAATGCCGGCTTCTCCTCGTCAGGCATCATATTCGATACCAACGCTGTGAGGCAACCTCCTGCCGACGAACCTGTAACACCCACCTTGTTCGGGTCTACGCCGAGATCGGTGCGGGTGCGGATATAGCGCACTGCGCCAAAGGCATCCTCAAGCATAGCCTCCTTGTAACCATTAGGCAGACGATACTTCACCAATACGGCAGTGATACCCTGCGAAGCATACCACTTTGCAGTCGATACGCTGAGGTGAAGGCCTGTGAAACCTCCGCCTGGGTAGTAGCAGATGGCGATACCCGTGTTCTTTGCAGGGTCTGCCTTGTAGATATACAACTCGCACGACGAGGTGTTAATCATAACATTCTTTTTACCTTTACGCCACTGCTCATCTTTGGTCTGGTGGTTCGAGTACTTGGCGGTGGTGTTATCCCACAAGCGCACAGTCTCATCAGCACCCTGAAGTGAGATGGTCTTTTGCGCCGATGCTCCCAATGCGAATGTGAGAGCAAGAGCATAAGTTAAAATTCGTTTCATAGTTTAGCTCTTATTTTACGATATTGATAATCTTGCCTGGTACCACAATGATCTTCTTCGGAGCAGCACCCTCCAACCACTTCTGTGCCTCCTCCTTGGTTACGATATCCTTCTGAATATCGGCTGGCGAGGTGGTGAGTGGATACTCCTGCTTGAAACGGAGCTTGCCGTTAATCATTACAGGGTATTCGAATGCGCTCTCCACAAGGTATTTCTCCTTGCACACAGGGTACGATGCGTCGCACGCGCTATCCTCGTGGCCGAGCATCGACCACAACTGCTCTGTGATGTGCGGAGCAAACGGATTGAGGAGGATGGTGAGAGGCTCCAGAATCTCGCGCTTGTGGCACTCTCCCAACTCGTTCACGCATATCATAAATGCAGCTACCGAGGTGTTGAACGAGAAGTTCTCGATATCCTCTCTAATCTTCTTGATAGTTTTGTGCAGGGTCTTGAGCTCCTTGTCGGTAGCCTTCTCGTCGGTCACTGCCCACTCACCTGTGCGGGTGTGGAACAATCGCCAATACTTGCGCAAGAACTTGTGTACACCGTCGATACCGTTGGTATCCCAAGGCTTCGACTGCTCCAATGGACCGAGGAACATCTCGTACATACGGAGAGTGTCGGCGCCATATTGCTCGACGATATAGTCTGGGTTCACCACATTGAACATCGACTTCGACATCTTCTCGACTGCCCAGCCGCAGATGTACTGACCATTCTCGAGGATGAACTCCGCATCCTTGAACTCCGGACGCCAAGCACGGAAGGCATCGAGGTCGAGGATATCGTTCTTGACAATGTTTACATCTACGTGAATCTCCTGTGTCTCGTACTCCTTGCGGAGGTTGAGCGATACGAACTTGTTTGTGCCAACCACGCGATATACGAAGTTCGAGCGACCCTGAATCATACCCTGGTTAACCAACTTGCGGAATGGCTCGCTCTCGCAAACATAGCCCAAGTCGTAGAGGAACATATTCCAGAATCGCGAGTACATCAAGTGACCTGTAGCGTGCTCGATACCTCCGATGTAGAGGTCTACGCTGCGCCAATACTCATTTGCCTCCTTCGATACGAGAGCCTCCGAGTTGCGAGGGTCCATATAGCGGAGGTAGTATGCCGACGAACCTGCAAAACCCGGCATTGTCGAGAGCTCATACTCCCAACCCTCAACGCGTGCCAATGGTGGCTCGCCCTGCTCGGTAGGACCAAAGTTCTCAATCGGTGGCAATGTGAGTGGCAACTCGCTCTCGTCGAGAGGGAGCGCTACATCGCCTTTATATCGGATTGGGAATGGCTCGCCCCAGTAGCGCTGACGCGAGAATATGGCGTCGCGCAAACGGTAGTTCACAAGCTTCTTTCCGAGGCCACGCTTCTCCACCTCGGCAAACATCTCCACGATGGCAACCTTCACATCCTTGCCATTGAGGAAGTCCGAGTTGATGAGGCAACCCTCCTTTGCGTCGTATGACGACTCCTCGAGGTTTCCGCCCTCGACTACAGGCACGATATCCAAGCCGAAGTGGCGAGCAAAGGCATAGTCGCGCGAGTCGTGAGCCGGTACAGCCATAATTGCACCTGTTCCGTAGCCTGCCAAAACGTAGTCCGATGCATAGATTGGAATACGCTTGCCGGTGAATGGGTTTGTAGCGTAAGCACCTGTGAATACACCACTCACACGCTTGGTCTCGGCAATACGCTCACGCTCCGAGCGCTTCTTTGTCTGCTCGATGTAGGCCTCCACAGCCTCCTTCTGCTCGGCAGTGGTCATATCTGCAATCCACTCGTGCTCAGGCGCAACAACCATAAATGTTACACCGAAAATAGTGTCGGGACGAGTGGTGAAAATCTCCAATTTGCGACTCTCTCCATTTGCCATCTCGGCATCGAAGAATACCTGTGCACCCTCCGAGCGACCAATCCAGTTGCGCTGAATCTCCTTCAACGACTCGCTCCACTCGAGGCTGTCGAGACCGTCCAACATACGCTGTGCGTATGCTGTAACGCGGAGCAACCACTGCTTCATACGCTTCTGCTCCACAGGATGACCGCCGCGCACCGACAAACCATCCTTCACCTCGTCATTTGCGAGTACGGTGCCAAGTGCCGGACACCAGTTCACCATAGTGTCAGCACGGAAGGCAAGACGATAGTTCTGCAACACCTGCTCCTTCTCTGCCTCGCTCTTTGCGGCCCACTCCTTTGCCGAGAATGTCAACTCTGTGGTGCAAGCGGCGGTGATACCCTCGGTACCCTTCTGCTCGAAGTGTGCTACGAGGTCGGCAATAGGCTCAGCCTTCTGCGATGCGGTGTTGTAGTAGTGAGCAAACATCTTGAGGAAGGCCCACTGTGTCCACTTATAGTACTCAGGCTCGCAGGTGCGTACCTCACGGCTCCAGTCATACGAGAAACCTATCTTATCCAACTGCTCACGATAGCGAGCGATATTCTGCTCTGTAGTCACTGCAGGGTGCTGACCTGTCTGAATTGCATACTGCTCGGCTGGCAAACCAAATGCGTCGTAGCCCATTGGGTGCAACACATTGTAGCCACACAAGCGCTTATAGCGCGAGTAGATGTCCGATGCGATGTAGCCGAGTGGGTGACCTACGTGCAAACCCGCTCCCGACGGGTATGGGAACATATCCAACACATAGAATTTTGGTCGCGAGCTGTCGACCTCTACCTTGTAGATGCCACGCTCCTTCCACTCTTGTTGCCATTTGGCCTCAATCTCTTTGAAATTATACTCCATAATTTTCTTTATTTTGTTTTTGTAATCTTCTTGCTCTTTGTTGGCTAAATCGTTCCGATTGGTAAATTTTGCACCTTACTTGCGTCGTAAATGCTCACATACGCCTAGTATGCTGCGCTTTCCGCCACTGCGTAACGCACAAAATTTCCTCAATCGCCTCCGATTTCCTCCTTTTGGGAGTTAGCTTATTACTTTTTGCTCCCTAAATCGCTCCGATTTCCACCTTTGGGGATTCACCTGTGGGGATCCTCCCTTGTTATCTATTTTTTAATTTTGCATTTTGCATTTTGCATTCTGCATTTTACAGAAGGCTTCTCGCGCACCCTTAATGGCCCTTAATAGCCTTTAAT
>JAFVOR010000006.1 GCA_017505725.1 Alistipes sp. | reverse complement strand
CCCTCTATTGAGCGTGGAGTGTATGAAAATCCCGTAGGAGCAATATCTGGGTGACCATAAGCCTCAAAACCGAAATCTGTACCACGAGCCTCCGAGAATACTGTACCCTCAATCAAACAGGTCGAAGGATAGAGATATACAGCCTGCATTGTGCGTACATTTGGACCCGGCTTAACAGGCAACTGATAACGGGTTTGGTGAGTGTAGTTCTGGCAACATACAACCTCCACATCCACCTTTGTAACCCAGCCTTCGCCTACTGCCATCTGTGCAAGCTCGCCCATTGTCAATCCGTGTACAACAGGAATAGGCAGACCGCCAACGAAAGACTTGTGTTTCTCTTCGAGGATAGGACCATCCACATACATTCCGTTAGGGTTAGGACGGTCAAAGACGATTAATCGTTTTCCTTGGTCGGCGAGTGCGTCAAAGGTGTATAACATTGTTACATAGTAGGTGAAGAAGCGAACGCCGACATCCTGAATATCGAAAACCAGAACATCGAACTGCGCAGCTTGCTCCGAAGTCATACGGCGTGTTTTTCCGTAGAGCGACCACACCGGAATACCGGTATCTTTGTATGTTGAAGATGCAATTTTGGCACCCGCAGAGGCTTTACCGCTTAATCCGTGCTCCGGTGTTGCAATGGCAACCAAGTTGATGCCCTTCTCCAACATTACATCGATAAGATGTTTTCCATTGATTGTTGCGGTGTAGTTGGTCAAAAGACAAACCTTCTTGCCTCTTAACATCGGTACCCATACATCGGTACGCTCGTCACCGCAAATAACTTTTGCAGCCGATGCCGTTGTTGACATACAAATCAGCGCAAGCAGTAAGAATAATAACTTTTTCATAATAGAAGTTTTAGGGGTTAATATCAAATATATGTAAATGTTTCTAATTCTCCATTAGGTACGCTTTAATAAAGCCATCTAAGTCGCCATCGAGTACGCCATCGCAATCGGTAGTCTGAAAGCCCGTGCGGTGGTCCTTCACTCGCCTGTCATCAAGTACATACGAGCGAATCTGCGAGCCCCACTCAATCTTCTTTTTGTCCGCCTCGATGGCCTGTTGTGTTGCGCGTCGCTTATCCAATTCGTACTGATAGAGTTTCGAACGAAGAATACGCATTGCATTCTCCTTGTTCATCAGCTGCGAGCGAGTCTCCTGATTCTCAATTATGTACGAAACTTCCTCGCCCGTCTGCTCATCCTTGAAGTGATAGCGCAAGCGAGCTGCAGTCTCCACCTTATTCACATTCTGACCTCCCGCGCCACTCGAACGGAATGTCTCCCACTCGATATTGGCAGGGTTGACCACCACCTCGATGGAGTCATCCACCGCAGGCGTAACGGCCACCGAAGCAAATGTTGTCTGTCGTTTGTTGTTGGCATTGAACGGCGAGAGACGCACCAGACGATGCACGCCATTTTCGCTCTTGAGGTATCCGTAGGCAAACTCCCCCTCTACCTCCATAGTGCACGACTTGACACCCACCTCGTCGCCCTCCTGAAAGTCGAGCATCTTCACCTTGTAGTTGTGGGCCTCGCACCAGCGGGTGTACATTCTGAGCAACATCGAGGCCCAATCCAAAGCCTCTGTGCCTCCTGCACCCGCATTTATGTCGATAATTGCGCCCATCTTGTCCTCCTCTCCCGAGAGCATATTGCGCAACTCCAACTCCTCTATCAACTCCTCCGCCTCTCTATATGCAGCCTCTGCGTCACTTTCCGATGCCAACCCCTCTACAATAAATTCGGGCATCAGCATCGCCTCATCTACGCACTTCTTCACCTTGTCGAAGCTCTCCACCCAACTCTTGATATTCGCCACCTTGCGCAGTTGCTCCTGTGCCTTCTCGGGGTTATCCCAAAAGTTCGGTTCCAATGTCTTCTCCTCCTCATTCTGGAGGTCTATTCTCCTCTGGTCGATGTCAAAGGCACCTCCCCAGCGTATCCAGACGCCTTATAATCTCTTTAATATCCATAAAACAAAAATTGTTCTGATTGGTAAATTTTGCACTGCTCTTCGGATAGTGAAATGCTCACATACCTTTTAGTATGCTGCGCTTTCACTCCCTCGTTTAGCACAAAATTTCCTCAATCACCTCCAATTTTTGGAGGGTTTTTGGTTTTTTGTTGTTTGTTATTATCCTCAATCACCTCCAACTTTTGGAGGGTTGTGGTAATGTTGCCACAAAATTAAAAATTAAAAATTAAAAATTCCAAATTTTTGAGATTATAGTGTGTTTGTCAAATCAACAAAGAGCCTGTCCAACTTTTGCTTGTTAGACAGGCTCTTATTATGGTACGCGTGGTGTAGCATAGCGCATCACCATTTCTTAATATCTTTCGGCTTGGTGTAGTCAGATGCGTATGGCAGATCGCCTTCGTATATTCCGGCAGCCTCCTCGCGCTGCTGGTAGCCAAGCGTCTTTTTCTGCTCGTCGACATCCGAAGTGGTGTGCTCGTGTCCGCAATATGGGCAACGGTAGGTGTCGGTATAGTACCTATTGATATACTTGTAAGTGCCTTTTACTCTCTTTGACTTTTCTGGTATATATTCCTCACTAACCTTACTTCCATTCTTATAGGTGGTTTTTACCCTGTAGGACTCAACCTGGTTTTGATCAAAATCCCTATATTTAATCTCTGTCTTGTCGATAGTGCGACCCAGATAATCAAGCTCGACGTGCCTCTTGCACCCCTCGCACGCATCTCGCTTGCGGTGTGTCCACGCATACCAAATTACAAGAGCGGTCATAACCAAGGTCATAATCCTGGCCCAGAGCGGTGCATCAGTAGCGCACATAGGCACATAGACAAAACCTACAACAATTACCGTAATGTCGAAGAAGAAGGCAAACACCCATCTTAGGTATCGGTAATATGGGAGATAGAGCAGTGGATAGAATACAACAAAAGCGATGATAGGTATCGTCGGTATTGCCCACCAATTTGCGGTATCCTGCTTGAATAGGGTCAGAACGACACAGACAGCCGAGAGAACGGCGTAGGTTTTGATATCGCTATAGGTATTACGCTTCGTGGCTGTCGTTTTAAACACCCAGAGGTAGAGTAGCGAGAGCGCCAGCGCAACACAACTGCCAATAAACAGACCTCGATTGAGATGGAGTGTCACCTCTTTTATATCGGCGGCATTGATCTTGTCGATAAGTGCGTTGGTCTTGGCATCAATAGTCTCTGCCAATGGTTTGGCATCGTCGGCAAGGTTTGTCAAGAAGTTTGCAAAGGTGTCGTCTGCTGCTGCCCAATAGACAAACAAACCGAGCAAAACGAGAAGAATAAACTTTACGAATTTCATAATTTAGCGCATTAACTTCTGCAAAGTTAGTAAATATGTTGCATTTTTCAAAATTATTCGAGAGTGTAGTTGAGTGACTTTTCTTGTAACGCCTCTTCGTCGTGAAAAGTTTTCCGTTTTAATCCTGCTTCGCAGGCTTTTCTTCCTTCGCACCTCGGCATAGACCGAAAAACAAAAAGTTTTCCGTTTTGATCCTGCTTCGCAGGCTTTTCCTCCTTCGCGCCTCGGCATAGAATGCAAGCATTCTTTGCTCTCGGCTTGTCGTCGGCTCCGTTTTCCACTCCAAGCGAAAATCGAAAAACAAAAGTTTTCCGTTTTCCGCTTTCCGTTTTCCGTTTTTTTGTACTATCTTTGTAGGTAATTAGAAATTTAAGTCACTACAGAATATGATTGAGACACTCAAATTTTACAAGAATTTCCCAAAGGAGGGTATCAACTTCATCGATATCATCCCATTTTTGCAGTCGAAGAAGGCCTTTCGCGAGGTTGTCGAGGCGTTGAAGCAGGCAACTACCGCACCAAATGTGGCTGCACCCGAGGCTCGTGCATTCCTCTTCACTGCACCGCTCCTCTCCGAGGATGGCATTGTTGAGAATATCATCCCTATGCGTAAGAGTGGCAAGCTCCCATTCAACGATGGCGACCTCGTGGAGATCTGCATCGAGAAGGAGTATGGCTTCGACAAACTCTACTATCGCTTGAGCGATATCGCAGCGGGTGTTGCCGAGGGTGATACTTTCTATGTGACCGTGCTCGATGATGTGCTTGCAACGGGTGGTACTGCACTCGGTATTGCCGAGTCGCTCTCCAAGCTCACCGTCTACCGCGATGGCAAGCCTTATAATGTGAAGATCAAGGAGTTTGTATTCCTCGTCGAGATCGAGGAGATCAAGGGTAAGGAGCGTCTCGAGAAGATTGCGCCTGTCACATCGTTGATGACCATCTAATTGATATTATGAAAAAACTATTCGTTTTCGCTATGGGACTATTTTCGCTTTTCGGTTGTTGTAAGAAGGCGCCATCCTATCCGCAGGATAAGGTGGTGGCAAAGGATGGTTCGCAGATCACCTTCACCTTTCTGGCTCACGCCTCGTTTGCTATTGAGCACGATGGCAAGCATATCTACATCGACCCCGTAGGCGACTTTGCGTGGGAGAAGATGCCAAAGGCAGATGCCATTCTCATCACCCACTCCCACTACGACCACTTCGAGATGGCTACCGTCGAGAAAATCAAGGGCGACAACTGCGCCATTCTATGCGACAAGACCTCTGCCGAGGCCTTCGAGCACGACTGCACCACAATGTTGCCGGGTTGCGTTGCCGAGCCTTTCGAGGGGCTCTCGGTGAAGGCTGTGCCGGCCTACAACATCAGCGAAGGACACACCGATTTCCACCCACAGGCACGAGAGGATTGCGGCTACCTCATCACACTCGGTGGCACCACCATCTATGTTGCGGGCGATACCGAGGACAACGACGATGTCTTGGCTCTGCAGGGCGTGGATATTGCATTCTTGCCTGTAAACCAGCCATATACAATGACCATCGCGCAAGCCGAGCGTGTGGTTAGGGCGATTCAGCCGACAATATTCTACCCATACCACTATGGTCAGGTTGAGGAGAAGACCGATATTGACGCTTTGGTCAAGTCGCTCGAGGGCGTCTGCGAGGTGAGGGTATTCCCGATGGAGTAGTCGTCACTCGTTTGCAAATAGAGAAGTCGAGCAGCAAATGCTCGACTTTTCTATTTCTCCTCACCCCAACAATCCTTATACAAAGGGCAACTCGGCTGACAACCGAAGTCGTCGTATCCGTGTGGGCACGCCTCTTCGCTACCCTTGTTCCCCTGTGCCACCAATGCTATCACACATCCTAATAGTAGCAGGCACGCAACAATCAACACTACGAATCCCATCTTTTACGCCTCGCTCTTTGCGTTATCATTACCATTTATATATACGGCTGCACACGAGCCCAACATCACAACTACTACGGCCAACTTTGCCATAATCTCAACTGCCGATACAAAAACATCCATCATAACTCTACACTTTTTATTGGTTTGACGATGCAAAATTACAGCCCCATTTTGACAACTCTTGTCAAAGTGGAATTTCGTGGAGGGTTTTTGCGATTTTCAAGGAAAGGAACACAGACGAAAATAATTTTTAATTCTAAATTCTTAATTCTCAATTTTTTTTTTGTATCTTTGTGCCCGAAATATGAAAAATGCAAGCGGTTATGGGACTTTTACTACGACTAAAAGTTGAGTGCCGCCCAAGGTAACACTTTAAAAATTAAACAATTATGAAGCATTTGACTTTGAAGGCTGAGCTCCGTACAGAGTTCGGTAAGAAGGCAGCTAAGGCTGTTCGTCGCGAGGGTTTGGTACCTTGCAACCTCTATGGTGCAGGTGAGAATGTAGCATTCGTTGTAGATGAGAAGGAGCTCCGCTCGTTGATCTACACTCCAAGCTCGTTCATCGTAGAGTTGGATTTCAACGGTAAGATCGAGAAGGCAGTTATGCGTGTGGCTCAGTTCCACCCAATCCGTGAGCAGGTCCTCCACGTAGATTTCTACCGCGTAGTTGACGGCGAGCCTGTAGCAATCGCTCTCCCAGTTCGCCTCACAGGTAACGCAGAGGGTGTTAAGATCGGTGGTAAGTTGGCTCTCTCGGCTCGTAAGTTGGTTGTTAGCGGCTTGATGGAGAATCTTCCAGATGAGTTGGTTGTTGATGTAACTCCATTGAAGGTTGGTCAGACCATCTTCGTTGGTGACCTCGCATTCGAGGGCTTGAAGTTCCTCTCGCCAGCTACTCAGGCAGTTTGCGCTGTTCGTGTAACTCGTGCATCGCGTGGTGCTGCTAACCAGCAGTAAGCTTTTAGCTTTACTGAGAGTTATGAAATATCTGGTTGTCGGCTTGGGTAACATCGGTGCAGAGTATGCCGAGACTCGCCACAACATAGGTTTCAAGGTGTTGGATCGGCTTGCTGCCGAGACCAACACCTCTTTTGTTTCGGGGCGTTATGGTGCGGTTGCGGAGTTCCGCCATCGCGGCCATATCGTAACCCTGCTGAAACCATCCACCTATATGAACCTCTCCGGCAAGGCTGTGCGATATTGGCTCACCGAGCTCAAGATCGACAAGGCGCAGCTCCTTGTTGTGGTCGACGATATCGCCCTCAACTTTGGCGAGCTTCGTATGCGTAAGAAGGGTAGTGCAGGTGGTCACAACGGCCTCAAGAACATCACCGAACTCCTTGGTGGTGAGGATTATGCTCGTATGCGCTTCGGTATCGGAGGCGACTTCGCTCGCGGTCATCAGGTCGACTATGTGCTTGGCGAGTGGACCGCCGAGGAACGCGAAAAGCTCGACGAGCGTCTCAAACTGTTCAGCGACGCCATTCTCTCCTATGTATCAGTGGGAATGGATCGTACTATGAATGCATTCAACAAAAAGTAAAAATCATTTTTATTGACTCTTTTTGCACAAGTCGTCGGATAGCAAAATGCTCACATACTTTATAGTATGCTCCGCTTTTGCTCCCTAGCCTTGCACAAAAATAGCCTAATAAAAATGATTTTTTTGCTTTTCAGAGGCGTTAGAGGCGTTAGTGTCGTTAGGGGCGTTAGAGGTTGCAACAGCAGTAGCGGTAGTTCGCGGTAGTTAGTGGTGCGCGAGAGGCTAAGGGTGCGCTACAAAGGATGGCATTCAATGACATTCGGGCTTTCAGCCCTTAATGGCATTTAATGGCATCGCACTCCAGAGGAGTGCTTAATGAGAGGCGCATTGCCATTCAGCGAGTGTAACGAGCGATTGCCATTCATTGCCATTCAGCGACCAGCGGGAGCGAATGCCATTTTGCTGCGCTAAACTCCCTTAACTACCATTACTAGCCTTTACTAGCCCTTACTCGCCCTTACTGGCCCTTAAAAAAGAATTTTTAATTTTTAATTTTTAATTTTTATCGCCCTTACTAGCCCTTACTGGCCCTTTATCTCAATTCTGCATTAAAAAAAACTGCTACCCTTTCGGGATAGCAGTTTTCTCTTTTATACCCTTGTTGCTCTACTCGGTGGTGTAGCGGAGTGCAGGGAACATTGCGCACATCTGTGCCAATACTGCCTCGTGGGTAGACTCCTCGTGGAGGATGAGCAGGATGTTGTTGTCGCCGGCGATGGTGCCGAGGATGTCCTTGCTCTTGCGACCATCGATAATCACCGAGATTGCACTTGCGTAGCCCGACTTGGTGGCGATGACTGCAATGTTATGTGAGAACTTGATGCTGAGCACAGCATCGGCAATATTTGCCGTGTTTGTAACTATTTCGGCACCTATCTTCTCGCTCAATACATAGATGTAGCCCCTGTCCGGGTGTGGCATTTTGGATATGTTAATCTCCTTGAAGTCACGCGACAATGTGCTCTGTGTGGCCTGAATGCCGTGATCGGCAAGACGCTTGATAAGGTCCTCCTGTGAGCCAATCAACTCCTCACAAACAATACGCTTGATGAGGTTCAATCGTTCTGTTTTATTTCCCATTGGTTAATTTGTGTGTTAATTTGCGTAGTGCAAATATACTAATTATTTACAAAATGTAAGCAATAAAATCACTAAAAATTCATAAAAAGAGCAGTTTTATAATAAAAAACAGAGAGTACCCCGAATTAGGGATACTCTCTGCTCTACTAACAATATTAAGGTACCCTTAGTACTTCAACTTCACTACAGGGTGTTGCTCCATACCCGACCACATACTGAGTACGGTGCACTCTACAGGCTTGCCTGTGCGAGCCGAAACAATCGCCGACGAGAATGCAGGGAGTACTGTAGGGTTGCCCTTGCCCACACGGATCACGAATGGGAGCGAGGTTGTGTTGGTCAGCTGCACGCTTGTGGTCTTCTTGCTTGTCAAGATCTTCTTGGTCTGGATTGATGCGGTGAAGAACTCCTTGAGAAGAGCCTCCTCGCCGGCGAGTACGCCAAACGAGTATGCCAATGTGCGGCGTGCCTCCAAGCTCTCGCGTACATCCTTCAGGGTCAAATCCTTGGCAAATACGATGGTCATATTGCGAAGGTGGCCATTTGCATTGTACTGCTGAGCTGTTGTGTAGTGGACATCGGTGGTGGCAGTCATAAACCACTTGCGAGCCTTTGCCTCCTCGATAGCACGTGGATAGAAGTAGAAACCATTCATAATCTCAACGCCATCGACCAACTTCTCGGCATATACCTGCTCCTCGAATGGGGTTCTATCCAAGGTCTTGTGACGCCAACCCGGATGGTTGTGCATAATCAAGGCACCCTGTGCGCGAGCATTGCGGATAGACTGAATACCGTCGTAGTCGTAGATAGCTTTGTTGTCGGTGGTAAAGAGGGCGTTGAAGTGGCCCTGAGTTTTTGCGTCACCGGTCAACTCCACGCCGGGGATAACCAAAAGACCGTACTTCTCTGCCGTCTTCACAACTTCGGCAGCAGCCTTTGCCACGCGTGCGCCACGCTTTGCCTTCACATCGGCAGGGGTCTGCTGACCCTCGGTATCCTTGACAGGGCGGATAGACATATGGTCAGTAGCCACGATGATGTCCAAGCCATCGCGCCAAGCCTCGTCGGTGCGACCCCTCACATTGAGCACACCGTCCGAGTAGGTGGTGTGGATGTGCAAGTCTGCCGAGTAGAGGTTATATCCGTTCACCTTCGGAAGGATGATCTCTTGGCGAATCGAGCGAGGTGCTGCTCCGATTGGCAGGAGAGTCTGTGGCTCTGTTTTGCTCTGGTAGTGAGTGTGATACTCCTGTGCGAATGCTGCACAGGTCATAAATAGACCCAATGCAATTAAGAATGCTTTCTTCATAGTTTTTTTGTTTGTTATAAGTTGTTACTGCAAAATTATAAAATTATTCGTGATTTGTCGAATGGAATTTCGTAAATGAGCTAAAAAAGTGCTATCTTTGTCCGGATGGTGGAGATTTACACAACCAATAATTATAAATTTTATGAAAAAAACAATTCTATTTCTAATGTTTGCTGCGCTGACACTCTCGTTGTCGGCACAGTACAAGGTTACCGAGGCTCACAAACAGCGTGCTGCTGAGGTGGTCAAGAAGATGACTCTCGAGGAGAAAATCGACTACATCGGTGGTTACAAACGCTGGTATGTGCGTGCGATTCCTCGTCTTGGTCTTCCTGCAGTGCGTATGGCCGATGGTCCGCAGGGCGTTCGTAACAACACCAAGAGTACCCTCTACCCGTCGGGTGTTGCAGCGGCTGCAACTTGGGATACCGAACTCATCGAGAAGATGGGTGTTTCGCTCGGTAAGGACTCTCGTGCACGCGGTGTGCATATCCTTCTTGGCCCTGGTGCCAACATCTATCGTTCGCCATTGTGTGGTCGTAACTTCGAGTACTTCGGTGAGGATCCATTCCTTGCAGGTGAGATTGCCTCTGCCTACATCAAGGGTGTGCAGAGTATGGGTGTGATGGCTTGTATCAAGCACTTTGCAGGTAACAATCAGGAGTGGGCTCGCCACAGCGTCTCGACGGATGTTGACGAGCGTACCTTGAACGAGATCTACCTCCCGGCTTTCGAGAAGGCAGTCAAGGAGGGTAATGTAGCTACTATTATGACCTCGTACAACCTCCTCAATGGCGTACACGCATCGGAGGATAAGTATCTCAACCAGACTGTCTTGCGCGATTGGTGGGGCTTCGATGGCTTTGTTATGTCGGACTGGACATCGTGCTACTCGCCTGTGAATGTAGCTCGCTGGGGTGTCGATTTGGAGATGCCATTGGCACAGTGCCAGAAGCCTGAGCTTATCAAGAAGTTGGTTGAGCAGGGCGTTATCGATGAGCGTGCACTCGACAAAAAGTGTCAGAATATCATCCAGACCATCTTCGCTTTCGAGTTCGACAAGCGTGAGCAGCTCGACAAGTCGTTGCCGGAGAACAACCCTGAGTGCGACGCTGTGGCTCACGAGCTTTCGCGTGGCGCAATCGTGATGCTCAAGAACGAGAATAACTTCCTCCCTATCAAGAAGGGTAAGGTTGTGGTTTGTGGTCATAACGCCGATAAGATTGTAACAGGTGGCGGTAGCGGCTTTGTTACCCCATTGATGGCCTGCTCGGTAGCCGAGGGTATGAAGAGCATCGACAAGAAGATCAAGAGTACATTCGTGCCTATGTCTACCACCGTCAAGCCTCTTCCTGGTGTTGTCTATGCCGACAAGGCGTTGACCAAGAAGGGTGTTGCAGCCGAGTACTACACAAATGCCGAGTTGCAGGGTAAGCCGGCACACAGCTTCATAACCGACAAGGTGGGTATCTTGGAGAATGTCTTTGGCGCACACAACGATATGATCAATGTGTCGACTCGCCACACATTCTATTACAAGCCTGCCAAGGATGTGGTCTACGAGTTTACAGTAAACACCAACGACGGATACCGTTGCTATGTCAATGACCAACTTGTAATGCGTGACCGTTGGCACAAGGATAGCAATCAGGAGGGTTATATGGTTCTCGAGATGAAGGCTGGCGTGACCTACAAGATTGAGTTGCAGCATCAGAATCTCGGTGGTTCAATCAATGCCGAGATGATGTTCGACCTTCCATTTACCGACGATAACGCAAATGCAAAGACCTTTGCCGAGGCTGATTGCGTTGTGGTATGTCTTGGTCACAGCAAGCGTTCGGAGAAGGAGAACTCCGATCGTACCTTCGAACTTCCACGCGGACAGGTTGAATACTTGGAGATGGTTCTCAAGCACAACAAGAATGTCGTGGTTGTGTTGAACGCAGGTGGTGCAGTAGAGATGGCATCGTGGATGCACAAGGTTAAGGCTGTGTTGATGGCTTGGTATCCGGGTCAGCAGGGTGGTCTTGCCATCTCGGAGATTATTACCGGTAAGATCTCGCCTTCGGGCAAGTTGCCTATCTCTGTAGAGAGTAAGTTGGAGGATAACCCAAGTGCAGCAAATTACCACGAGAATGTTGATCGCGTTCGCACGCACACCATTAATCCACACGCTCGCGTTGAGTACCGCGAGGGCTTATTTATGGGCTATCGTGGCTACGAAAAGACTGGCGTTAAGCCACTCTTCCCATTCGGCTTCGGCTTGAGCTACACCTCGTTTGAGTATTCGAACCTCGATATCAAGGCCGAGGGCAAGGAGTTTGTCGTAAGTTTCGATCTTAAGAATACGGGTAAGATGGCAGGTGCCGAGGTTGCACAGGTATATGTTGGCGATGACGAGTGTTCGCTCGTTCGCCCTGCCAAGGAGCTCAAGGGCTTCGATAAGGTCTACCTCAAGGCTGGTGAGACCAAGCGTGTGAGCGTGCGTCTCGACGATGAGGCATTCCGCTTCTTCGACCCTATCGAGCGTAAGTTCAAGGTTGAGCCGGGCGTATTCAGCGTCTATGTTGGCGCTTCGTCTGCCGACATCCGCCTCAATGGCAAACTTACCGTTAAGTAAGCTATCCTTATAATCTAAACAATAAAGTGTGTTCAATCTTTTGGGCTTGGGCACACTTTGTTATTTCTGTAAGGGTTTTTTAAGGGCGATAAAAATTAAAAATTAAGAATTAAAAATTAAAAATTATTTTAGAGGCGTTAGGGTCGTTAGGGGTGATTAAGGGTAGTTAAGGGTGATTAAGGGTGATTAAGGGTGATTAATGTTTTTTTTCTTTTGCTTGTAGCGCACCCTTAATAACCCTTAATAGCCTTTAATAGCCCTTAATTCTGTTGCGCCGTGATGCCCCTCGGAGTTCCCGACAACCCCTCAGCTTCCCGCGCATCCTATCAAGCACCGCAGGTGCGAATCCTATCAAATCCTATCAAATCCTATAATCGTTGCGCCTTGACCACCTTCGGAGTTCCCTCAACCCTCAGCCTCCCGCGCACCCTTAACGACTCTAACGCCTCTAACGACCCTAAATTTGTTGCGCCTTGACCACCTTCGGAGTCTCCGACACCTCGGATTCGAACGGCTGCCGCAGGTTTGAGCAGAGCAAGCGACGGAGTGTGAGAGATAGGCATTAAAACCCTCGGGTTTTAGAGAGTGAATTAAATAGCAGCAGCCAAATTTATTTGAGCTGATGAGATTTAATTTGCTATCGTAGTTGCGTAGCAACAATGACTATCTCGCATACGCACACAGCGCAGACAACTCTGCCACACCGCCACCAGCTGAACGAAGCCCGAAGCGGACACAAAAAAAGACGACTTGAAGAAGTCGTCTTGATTTTGTGGGAGCTGAGGGATTCGAACCCCCGACCCTCTGCTTGTAAGGCAGATGCTCTAAACCAGCTGAGCTAAGCTCCCTTTGTGTTTGCGGGTGCAAAGGTAGTGAAAATTTCGTTACTTGCAAATTTTCAACCAAGATTTATCGAAAATAGTTTTTCAATTTGGTCTATGGCGATTTTTTGCTATAAAAAATATTGAAATTATTTGCAGTTTCTGAAAAAAAAACTAAATTTGCAATAGGAAAATTGGCAAAAATAGTAATACTTATATTTATTAACATCTAAATTTTTATGCGTATGAAAAAGATTTTTCTCGTTTTGGTAGCAGTGCTTTGTGTAGCAACCGTTTCGGCTCAGAAGACTAACTGGGCTGCCGGTCTCCGTGCAACTTATGGTGTGCAGGCTGTTGGTGAGTATTTCTACTCGTCGGATAAGTATGTTGAGGGTCGTCTCGGTTTGTTCGGTGGTCTTGCTGCTGACTTTACAGCTCTCCACCAGTGGAACTGCTGCAACTGGGATTGGACTCCATCGGTAGGTAAGTGGTACCTCGATGCTGGTGTTGGTGCTAGCTTGGGTGGTAGCCGTGGCTTTATGTATGGTGGTGTTACCGGTGATGTTAAGTTCGGTATCAAGTTCAACAAGGTGCCTATTCGTTTGGCTCTCGACTACTCGCCAATGATTGCAATTGGTGGCACTTTTGGTAAGTATGCGGGTGATACAAAACATGTAGGTATCTATGGCCCAGGTTTTGCTAATGTCGCTCTTTCGGCAACTTGGCACTTCTAATATAGATTTGTACAAAGTTTTGGTGGAGATTTCCGTTTGGGAATCTCCACTTTTTTGTGGGGGATGGTTGAGGAGACTCCGAAGGGCATCACGGCGCAACGATTATAGGATTTGATAGGATTTGATAGGATTCGCACCTGCGGTGCTTGATAGGATGCGCGGGAGGCTGAGAGGTTGCGGGGACTCCGAGGGTGGTCAAGGCGCAAGTTAATTAGGGTCGTTAAGCCTGCGAAGCAGTCTTTTCCTCCTCGCGGCTCGGCATAGTGCAAACAAGTTTGCCCTCTGCTCTCGCTCCGCAGCGTCGGTTAGAGGCGTTAGTGTCGTTAGGGGTGCGCTAAAGCGCAAAAACATTAATCACCCTTAACTCCCATTAACTACCCTTAACGCCCCTTACTAGCCTTTACTAGCCTTTACTAACCCTTCATTCTCAATTTTGCATTTTGCATTTTGCATTCTCACTACGCTCGCGGCTTTGGCTTCTCGATGCGGAGCTTCTGTCCTGGGCGGATAACTGTCGATTTGAGATTGTTCCACTTCATAATCTCCTTGACGGTGGTGCGGTTGCGCTTGGCGATAAGGCCAAGATTGTCGCCGCTACGCACCGTGTAGATGTAGCCCACACCCTCGGCACGCTTCTTCTCAAGGTTGGCGGGGTTGATATACTCCTTGAGGTAGAGCGAGTCCTTGCTGTGAATCTCCTTCTCGTGGCTGACAAACTCGCTGGTGTAGCGGGTAGGCAGACGCAGTGCATAGGACTTGGTGGTGGCAGGGATGATGTCGAGCTTGTACTGCGGATTCAGGTCACGCAGCGTCTCGATAGGGATGTTGAGCGTCGAGGCTACCTGACCAAGGTGCATCACCTTGTGCACCATCACCGTGTCGGTAGATACGCATACGGGTGTGGTGCCTGGTGTGATGCCGTGTGCTTCGTGGTAGGTGTAGGCGTAGGCGGCAGCCACGAACTTCGGTACATAGCCTCGAGTCTCCTTCGGCAGATAGTCGTAGACATCCCAGAAACTCTTGCACTCTGTACCCGCGCGAGCAATGGCACGATTCACATTGCCCGGGCCACAGTTGTAGGCGGCAATGGCAAGTGTCCAGTCGCCATATACTTTATATAGGTGGCTGAGGAATTGACACGCCGCGCGAGTCGACTTGACGATGTCGCAACGCTCGTCTACCAGCGAGTTGATCTCCAGACCGAGATTCTTGCCCGTAGCCGGCATAAACTGCCACAATCCCACAGCACCCATTCGTGAGGTGGCACGAATCGAGAGGTTCGACTCGATGATGGGGAGGTAGCGCAGTTCGAGAGGCAGATCGGCAGCGTGGAGCATCTCCTCGATAATCGGGAAGTAGTATGCCGAGAGTGCCAGAACATTTCGCAACGGACTCCAGCGACCTGCGAGGTATTGGTTGATGTAGTTGCGCACGATGTAGTTGTAGGGCAGATGCACAGGCGATACCATATCGTGGAGTCGTCGCTTGTAGAGTGTATCCACTGGCATCGATGCTACCGAGTCGGCATCACCATTGTAGAGTTCGAAGAATCGCTTCTCGCCCTGTGCCTGATGGAGTGCCGACCACACCTCGACCAACGAGTCTATCTCGGCGGGGGTGTGAGCAAGGCGGAGCGTGTCGATGCGAGGTGCGGGTTTAGGCTCAACCTTGATGGTGTCGGTCACCACCACGCGGATGGTGTCGTAGACGGGTATGACGACGGTTTGTTGCTGCTCTTTGTTGCTCTTGCGCTTGGCTGCGTAGGTGACAGGGGCGCATAGGAGTAGCAAAACGAGCAGTACGAGAGTGCGTTGCTGCATAGTTTAGAATGTGAAATTTAAGTTCATACCGAGTGTTGTACCTCCACCGCTATAAGGTGCCATACGGTTGTAGGAGTAACCGATTGCAGGTGTGAGGCTTACACTCAAATCCTTGGATATGTCGTAGCTCTGCAGGTGTGCATCGACGTGGGCATCGACAGCCTGAAGAATGTAGAGTCCTGCGGTGAGGATTATACACAAGTCGCGGTTACGACGATAGCTGTTGCGAAGGTTCTTGAGGAACGAGGTGTTGTAGCGACCTGCAAACTCGTCGGGCGAACCGTTAGGGTAGAGTTGCGAGTTGGCGTCGTAGTCGGCCTTGAGTCGGTAGGCCTTCTTGAATCGCTGATAACCTCGGTTGTTCCAGTCGATACAGTAGATGGTGGTGGCAAAACCTCCCACCACGATAGGCACACGCCAGTAGCTCTTGTTGTAGATCTGTCCGGCACCCGGGCAGATGAGGGCAAGTGTGGTGGCACGATTTACGGGTGACACCTCACTCGTGGCGTACTTGACTGCGGCATCACCGAGGAAGTAGACATACGAGGCGATGGTCGTAATCATAAAGGCCTGACGCATCGTGTTGTACTTTATCATCTCGCTCTGCAGGGCATTTAGCTCGGGTGTGCGGAGCAGACTCTGGTCGGTGATGCTCTCGTACTGCGCCTTGAGTGGCTTGTACTTGGTGTCGCTCCAGATGCACATACCGAGCGAAGCTCCGAGAGTGGAGTAGAGTATCGGCAGTTTCCAATACTGCTTGTTGTAGATCTGGCCATAGCCCGGCAGAACTGCCGAGGTGAGGGTGAATCTGCGGTACGACATCGAGTCGGAGAAGTATGGGGTGCGATTCTCTCGCTTCTCGATGCGCTTGCGCTGACGCTCGGTGAGTGTGGAGTCGATCTTCAGCGAATCACGCTTTAGCGAGTCCACAGCGAGTGAGTCGAGCTTTGGTGCACCGAATATCTCTTTGCGGAGTGAGTCGGGGAGTTGCTTGCGCACAATCTCGCCCACCTTGGCAAGTGAGTCGGGTGAAAGCTTACGCAGTGTGTCGGCCAACTTTGCTACACGCAGTGAGTCGTTGCGTCGCACCTCCAACGAGTCGGGGGTGTAGATCTGTCCTGCACGCACAATGGTGCGTTTGCTGCGTAACTCGCGTGCAAATGGGTTTACCTGTGCATTGCTCGAGAACGATATGCAAACAAACAGCAAGGTGAGCAGAAGCGTAATGCCCTTGCCCTTTGGTTGTGCTATATGTCGCAATATCCTCATCTTCTATTTGTGCTTTGCAAACTTGCTGATAAACTTGTCGATGTCGGCATCCGACGAGAAGTCGATGATAATCTTACCACCGCCATTCTTGCCACGCTTGATTGCGATATCCTGCGAGAAGAACTTCTCGAGGTGCTCAACCAAACGACTGTACGACTCCGGATACTCCTCGTCGATAACAGGTGTGGCAACCTTTTTCTTCTTGTCCGAAGCGAGGCGTACCAACTCTTCGAGCTGACGCACCGAGAGGTTGCTCTTGATGCAACGCTTGAGCAACGAGAGCTGCTTCGACTTGCTCTCTACCGAGGCGATAGCCTTGGCGTGTCCCATCGAGATGAGTCCGCTCTTGATGGCAAATTGAACCTCCTCGGGCAAGTTTAACAGACGGAGGTAGTTGGCCACTGTCGATCGCTTCTTGCCGAGTCGCTCTGCCAAGGCCTCCTGTGTGAGTCCGCACTCCTCGACAAGTCGCTGCATACCGAGCGAGATCTCGATGGCGTTGAGATCCTCACGCTGGATATTCTCAACGAGGGCCATTGCGTGGAGGGTGGTATCGTCTACCTCACGAATGTAGGCAGGGATGCTCACCAGGCCCGCTCTCTCGGATGCTCTCCAGCGACGCTCGCCGCTGATGATGATATATTTGTCGCCCTCGCGCTTGACTGTGATGGGCTGAATGAGTCCCAACTGACGAATCGAGTCTGCCAGCTCCTCGAGTGCCTCCTCGTCAAACTCGGTACGAGGCTGTGTAGGGTTTGGTACGATATCCGTGAGCGCAATCTCGACCATCTCGGCCATTGGCTTTGAACTAACCTTGATATTCTCGCCAAAGAGGGCGCTTAAACCCTTGCCTAATCCTTTCTCTTGTTTCATTATTATATCTTGTTATCGTTTTATTCTTTGCATCCTAAATCGTTCCGGTTGACTCTTTTTGCACCTTCCTTGCAGTGTGAATACTCACATACGTCGAGTATGTTAATCCTGCTTCGCAGGCTTTTCCTCCTTGCGGCTCGGCAAAGTGTGCAAGCACCCTCTGCCCTCGCTCCGCAGCGTCGGTTGCGTTTCCCACTACTGCGTAACGCACAAAAATAGTCTAACCGCCTCCGATTTCCCCTTTTGGGAGAAATGTTTTTTGTTGCTCTATTTCTTAACTCCTGCCTTTTTACGATTCTTCTTCAAAAACTCCTTGGCCAGCATCAGGTAGTTTGTTGCACCGCTTGCCGATGCGTCGTAGAGCATAATAGGTTTGCCGTGCGAAGGTGCTTCGCCCAAGCGGATGTTGCGCTGAATAACTGTGTCGTAGGCGAGCTGTCCGAAGTGCTCGCGCACCTCGTTTGCCACCTGATTGTTCAGACGGTTGCGCATATACATAGTGAGGAGGAAACCCTCGATCTCGAGTGACGGATTGAGGTTGCCCTTCACGATCTTGATGGTGTTGAGCAATTTGCTCAAACCCTCCAGCGCGAGGTATTCGCACTGCACAGGGATAAGTACCGAGTCGGCTGCGGTGAGGATATTTACCGTGGTGAAACCGAGCGAAGGCGAGCAGTCGATAAAGATGTAGTCGAAGCGGTCACGCACGCCGTCGATAATACCCTTGATGACGTGGTGGCTGTTCTCCATCGATGGGAGCTCGGTGTCGGCAGCCACGAGGTTGATGCTCGATGGCAATACCCACAGATTCTTCACATCCCCGCTCTTGAGCATCACATCCTCCGCCTTGCACTCACCGGTGATGCACTCGTAGATGCCTGCGGTGTTGATGTCGAAGCCCAGGCCTGATGTGGCATTTGCCTGCGGGTCGGCATCGATGAGAAGCACCTTCTTGCCGAGCAAGGCTATTGAGGCCGAGAGATTTATCGCGGTGGTGGTCTTGCCTACGCCGCCCTTCTGATTAGCTAATGCTACTACTTTTCCCATATAGTTAAGTGGTTATTATAAATAATAATCGGGCAAATTTAGTAATTTTAATTTGATTTACCCAAATAAAGTTTTTCTTTTTGCTACGAAAATGATTATCTTCGCACTCGAAAAAGGTCGAAAACGATGAAAAACGATAGCCGGAACAGGATTTTTCCCCTTGTGTGGGATGTGGTGGCGATGATAGCGCTATTCTTCGTGGCGCAGCTCATCGGTGGTGTTGTGTTAGCACTTTGTGGAGCGAAGGCTCCCGTAATCTCGCCTGTCGAGAGCATCACTGCCGAGCAGTATATGTGCGAGCAGGTCGCCTTTGCCAACTACAATGCGGTGGTCTTTCCGTTGCTGATGGGCTTTGCGTTGCTGCTGGTGTGGCTCTATGTGCGTCTGCGAGGTGGTCGCAGGGCGGTTGCTATCCGTCACACTGTCGGCGGGTTGAATCCGAGCGTCATCTTTGTGGGCGTGATGTGGTTGCTCTCGTCGCAGATTGTGCTTGAGCCTCTGCTTGCGTGGCTTCCGTCGAGCAATGGTGGAGATGTCGGTCGTGGTGTCTGGGCGTGGGTTACGGTGATGATCTCGGCTCCCATCCTGGAGGAGTTGCTCTGTCGTGGTCTTCTCTATGAGACACTGCGTAAGAGGTGGAGTATAGCCCTCTCGATAGCTATCTCGGCACTATTCTTCGGAGTTCTTCACGCCGATTGGCATACCTCTATCGTGGCTATTGTGGCGGGTGCGATATTCAGTGTTCTCTATGAGCGCACATCGTCGATTTTTGTCACCATCATTGTCCACTCCATCAACAACGCATTGGCCTATGCGCTTTTGTGTTTTGGTCTTGGGGATGCCACCTTTAGCTCAATCTTGGGTGGAGGTGTTACCTACTATGTGGTCTATGCGGTGGCGGTAGTTATCTTCGTGGCGGCATCTGTCGAGGCCTATTTCAAACTATCCAAGCAGTGTAAAGCAGTAGAATAGATAGCAATGAAGAAGCGAGTATTCCTTACAGGAGCAACGGGCGTTATGGGTGGAGCAACACTCAACGAGTTGCTCGGCAGAGGTGATAAATTTGATATTACGGTGCTGGTGCGTGAGAGCAAGCGTAACCGCAAGTTGATGGCAAAATATGGCGACAAGGTGCGTGTTGTATGGGGCGATCTGACCTGCTATGACGATGTTCTAAAAGGTGCAACGGGTGCCGACTATGTGCTTCACGTCGGTGGTATGGTTTCGCCTCGTGCCGACTACAAACCCAAGAGCGTTATCGAGGTGAATGTCAAGGCTGCCGAGAATGTGGTGAAAGCTGTTAAGGCACAGCCAAATAGCGACGCGGTGAAGGTGGTCTACATAGGTAGTGTGGCGCAGACGGGTGACCGTCGTGAGCCTCTCCATTGGGCACGCACGGGTGACCCGATTTTCCCCTCGATATTCGACTACTACGCTATATCGAAATGTCGCGCCGAGCGAATATTCGCCGAGTCGGGATTGAAGCATTGGGTAAGCCTTCGTCAGTCGGGTATTCTCTACCCTGCAATCCTCAAAAATATGGACCCTATTATGTTCCACGTGCCTATTCGTGGCGTGCTGGAGTGGGCGACAGTCGAGGATTCGGGACGACTCCTTGCAAACCTCTGCGAGGATGGTCTGCCCGAGGAGTTCTGGTGCAAGTTCTACAATATAGGTAGCGGTGAGGAGTACCGACTTACCAACTACGATTTCGAGTGCTATCTGCTCAAGTGCATCAACTGCCCTGCGCCCGAGAAGATTTTCGATGTGGAGTGGTTTGCAACGCACAACTTTCACGGTCAGTACTACCTCGATTCGGACAAGCTCGAGGAGTATCTCCACTTCCGTGCCAATGTTCCCGTTGCGGATTACTTTGCGCAGATGGCAAAGACGTTGCCTTGGTACTTTTCGTTGGCAAAGATTGCCCCTGCGTGGGTTATTAAGCCCTTCATGCGACTCATTGCAAAGGATAAGACGTTCGGTACGCTTGGTTGGCTTGAGACCAACAACGAGCCTCGCATCAAGGCCTTTTTCGGCTCTCGTGAGGAGCGCAGCAAGATAGGCTCGTGGGAGCAGATGTGTGAGATTCGCCTTGCCGGTATGGAGGAGGCTGAGCGACTCTCGCACGGATATGACGAGAGCAAACCGTTGGCCGAGCTCGACATCGAGGATATGCGTCAGGCGGCAGCATTCCGTGGTGGAAAGTGCTTGTCGCAGAGTATGGTCAAGGGTGACCTCGCCACAAAGCTGGAGTGGGAGTGTGCCTTCGGTCACCGCTTCGAGGCTTCACCTGCGCTGGTGCTTCTCGGTGGTCATTGGTGTGATGAGTGTGACCCTGCACCTTGGCGTTTCGACGAGCAGGCAAAGCGCAATCCGTTCCTTGCGCAGGTGTGGAACAAGATGCGCCCCGAGGGTGATGGCGGAGAGGAGTATGGCACTGCCACGCCGGAGGACTATAGGTAGAGAGGATGCAGAATGCAAAATGCAGAATGCAAAATGCAGAATGCAAAATGCAAAATGCAGAATGCAGAATGAAGGGCTAGTAAGGGCTAGTAAAGGCGAGTAAGGGCTAGTAACGGTAGTTAAGGGTGATTAATGTTTTTTGCGCTTGTAGCGCACCCTTAATAGCCCTTAATAGCCTTTAATAACCCTTAATTCTGTTGCGCCTTGACCACATTCGGAGTTCCCAAAGCCTCTTTGCGCTTCAGCGCACCCCTAACGACACTAACGCCTCTAACGACCCTAATAAACTTGCGCCTTGACCACCTTCGGAGTTCCCGACTACCCTCAGCCTCCCGCGCACCCCAGTAATCCCCAGTAACCCCCTTACAATATTTATTGTAATTCTATCGTTAAATTCCCAAAAATGTATTATCTTTGCGGGTTGTATGCGTAGGATTTTCGAAATAGTGATGGTGGCGGTAGCTCTCGCGTGTGCGGGGGCGTGTGGCTCGTGGTCGGGCTTTAGGGCTGACGATGAGGTGATTGCGAGCGTGGGAACGACTGTTCTCTACCGTTCGGAGTTGGCCGCTTCGATGCCGAGTGGCATTGCCCATCAGGATAGCGTCGCCTACTCGCAGGTATTTATCTCGAAGTGGATTGTAGGTCAGCTCAAGCAGCAGGAGGCGCAGAAGGTCTTTCAGGGCTCGGAGGCCGACATCGACCGCTTGGTCGAGGAGTATCATCGCTCGTTGCTGATGCACCGCCTGGATCGTCACTACCTCGAGGCTGAGCCTTCGCCCGAGCCTTCGAAGAGCGAGATTGCTGCCTACTACAGCGCACACAAGGCCGATTTCCGACTTTCGTATCCTATGGTCAAGGGCGAGATAGTTGCCATCGCGGAGGATTTCCGTCGACGCGAGCAGCTCATCAAGTGGTTCGAGTCGTCGAAGGCGGAGCATCGTGCCGATTTTGTGGAGTTGTGTCGCAAGAACAACTTTCTCCATCTGCAGTTCGATGAGTGGGTATCATTCTCCGATTTTCTGAGTAATCTGCCCCTTTTGCGCAACTCGAAGAACGAGGATATGCTCTCGGTGCGCAAGTTGCAGCGCATACATCACAACAAGAATTACTACTACTTCCGCATCACCAATGCCTTGCAGGTGGGTGACACTATGCCATTGGAGATGGCGGAGGAGAATATACGACAGATTTTGATTAGTCAGCATCGTGCCGAGGTTATACGCCGTCAGGAGGAGCGTCTGAAGAGGGATGCCTTCACCTCGGGCTATGCACGCATTTACGAATAATACTCTATCGCAAGATGAAACGATTACTCTCAATATTTATCTGCCTGGCTGTTGTGGGTGCAACGGCTGTGGTGGCGCAGAAACGCTTTGTGATGCTCGACAAGGTGGTGGCAGTGGTGGGCAACTCCTCGATCAGCTACTCCGATGTTCAGCAGACTGCCAAGATGCTTCTCGAGCAGCGTCGCTCGGAGGGTTACACCTCTGATCGTCCTGCACAGGATGAGGCACTCGAGGAGCTTATGCTCCAGAAGTTGCTCTTCAATCAGGCTTTGCTCGACTCTATCGAGATCAGCAAGGGCGATGTGGCGCAGCGTGTTGAGCAGCAGGTGCAGTCGATGGTCGACAATGCGGGCTCGATAGCGGCACTCGAGAAGAGGTCGCATATGGCAATCTACCACATTCGTGATCTCTTGCGCCGTCAACTCGAGGAGCAGTCTTATGCTCAGATGATGCAGCAGACCGTTATCGAGAAGACCAAGATTGTACCGGGCGAGGTGGAGCGATTCTACAACTCGAAGGATAAGGACAGCCTCCCCGTTATTGCCGAGCAGTATCAGTATGCACAGATTACGATGTTTCCCAAGAATATCAAGGAGGCGAAGCTCCGCACTCGTGAGCGTCTTGTCGAGATGCGTGAGCGTATCGTGACGGGCAAGACACGCTTTGCCACATTGGCGCGTATGTACTCGGTGGATGGCTCTGCCATTCAGGGTGGTGAGCTCGAGCCGGCACCTCTGGCGGGCTTTGTGAAGCCATTTGCCGATGCCCTGGCGGAGCTGAAGGAGGGGCAGGTGTCGGAGGTTGTAGAGTCGGAGTTCGGTTTCCACCTCATACAACTCATCGGCAAGAAGGGACAACTCTACCACTGTCGTCACATCCTGCTTCGTCCTACCTTTACGGTGGATGAGATACTCGCACCGATGCGCGACCTGGACAGCATAGTCAACCTCATCAAGAAGGATTCGCTCACATTCGAGGCTGCAGCGAAGAAGCACTCTGATGATAAACACTCGAAGATGAATGGCGGTGTGGTGACTAACCACGACCTCTTGGAGCGTTACTCGGCATACGATGCCAAGCTCACCGCTACAAAGTTCCTTCGTGAGGACTTTGGTGCTATGGGTGGCAAGAGCATCGACGACTACAATGCGATTCGTCGCCTCAGGGAGGGTGAGATGTCGGCTCCGTTCCGCTCGTCGGATATGATGGGCAACGAGTTGGTCAAGGTGGTCAAGTTGCTGAAGGTTATCCCTGCACACAACGCCTCGCTCGATGAGGACTATCTGCGTCTGGAGCAGTTGGCACTCAACGAGAAGCAGCAGCGAGAGTTCAAGGTGTGGCTCGACAAGAAGATTGCCTCGATGTATATCTACATTGCGCCGGAGTTCCGCAATGCGCAGTTCTCGAACAAGAATTGGTTGAAGTATCAGAGTAAGTAGGAACGAGCAGTGAAGAGAAGGGTAGTAGCTATATTTATTGCGCTCGTGGCGTTAGCGAGTCTGGTCTTTGCGGGTAGCAGTGGCCTTCCTTCGTTTGTGTCGGCACCTGCCGAGCCACGCGAGGAGAGGGTTGAGGCTGCGCCCAAGAGGGCAAAGCGCGACTATGTCGATATGAAGTCCGACGAGGGCTGGCAGATGGAGTATAATGGTCAGAAGGTGATGGTTGTGGTGGGGCACTTCGCAGCCTATCACAACGGTACGGTCATCACGGCCGATAGTGCGGTGCGCTACAATGAGCGTCACATCGAGTGCTTCGGCAATGTCCTCATCAAGCGAGGTACAACCTACATCTATGGCGACAGAGCCGAGTACAATGGCGAGACCAACCTCGCGAAGGTCTACTCCAACATCATCAAGGTGGTCGATGGCGAGGCTACGCTATGGACCTACAACTTCACATTCAACACCAAGACAAATATTGGTCGCTACAGCGGCGGAGGTGTCCTCATCAGTGGCGACAACATACTCGAGTCGCAACGAGGCTATGTCTACACCGATACCAACGAGATTGTCTGCGTAGACAATGTGCAGATGCGTAATAACGAGTACGATATGTTGAGCGACTCGGTGGTCTACAACACCGAGACCAACTATGCGCAGTTCTTCACCCGCACCAATATTTGGAACAAGGATCAGAAGGCTACACGAGCCGAGGATGACTACCTCTACACCGATGGTGGTACCTACGACAAGGCGACACAACTCTACACACTCACCCGGAATGGCTACATCCTCACCAAGGATCAGGAGCTGATGTGCGATACGCTCTACTACTATCGTGATAGCAACTATGCACGCCTTAAGCGCAATATTCAGATTGACGACAGGGTGCAGAAGATGCTCCTCTTTGGCGATTGGGGCGAGTATTGGAAGGAGCCGGGTAATGTCTTTGTGACGAAGAATCCGTCGCTCATAAGCTACGATACGACACAGGGTGACTCGGTCTTCATCTCGTCGGATTCGATGTATGTGAACACCCGCTTCCCTATCCGCGAGAAGATAGAGAAGGCGCTGAAGGATTCGCTCGAGAGGGCTGCCAAGGCTGCCGAGCAGGGTGAGGCCAAGGATGGTGTGAAGCAGGGTGATGCTCCGCAAGGTAATGCTTTGCAGGGTGGCAAGCCTATGCAGATGGGTAATAAGCCGATTGGCGGAGATGCACAGATGCAGGGCAGAGGCGCAATGTCGAAGGGTCCACAGAGTGCAAAGCGTGGCGAACGAGGTGGCGAACGAGGTGGTCAGCCACATACGCAGAGGGGAAGACAACAACACTCGTCAAAGAGCGATATGGAGGGCAGAGCTGCTATGCAGGGTAAGCCAAGCGCAGCCAAGCCAACCGCTCAGAGCAAGGATGCAACGCTCGAGAAGGGTGCTCCGCTCGGCAAGAGCGACTCGTTGGCAACAAAGAGCGATTCGCTCTCGCACAAGCAAGATTCGGTGGCACTCAAGCGAGACTCTGTGGCGGTGAAGCCAAAGAGCAAGGAGGAGCTTCAGCGCGAGAGGGTGGAGTTGCGTCGCAAGTTGATAGATTCGTTGGCAAGCGACACCACCAAGCAGGGACAGCGTCTGCGTGGCAGACTCCTCAAGGCGGAGACTGCCGACCTGAACAGGGCAGTGAAGGAGGCTCTCCATCAGCGTGAGGCAGAACTGCGTGCAAAGCAGGCGGAGCGTATGCCGCTTATCAAACGACTCCTGGGTGAGGCAAAGGTGCGTGATGCAGAGCGTGAGCGCATAGCCAAGGAGCGCGAGAAGTTTGTGAAGGATAGCCTCAAGAGGGCTAAACTCCTCGCACGCGACTCGGTGAAGGTCGACTCGGTGCGTCTCGATTCGCTCAAGGTCGACTCGCTCAAACTCGATAGTCTGAAGACAAAGATTGACAGCATAAAGACCGACTCGTTGAGGCGTGACTCGCTCAAGGTAGACTCTGTTAAGGTAGATTCGTTGAAGGCCGACTCGTTGAAGGCCGACTCGTTGAAGGCGGATAGCACCCGTCTCGATACCCTTGCCAAGTTCGACACGATGACCTACAAGCAGGTGAAGGCGCACTTTGCGGCTATTGCCGACAAGGAGCGTGCAGAGTTTGAGCGCGTGAAGCAGGATTCGCTCGATGCCAAGCTCGACCGCATAGGTCGTGCCCGTCAGGCCAAGCGTGTGGAGCAGTATCGCAAGTGGGCGGAGCGTGACTCGATCTACCTCGCCAAGAGCCGTGAGCGTGAGTTCGAGCAGCTACGTCGCAAGATTCGTCGTCAAGAGCGTCGTGGCATCTTTGTGCAGATGGCCGACTCGGCAACATTGGCTCGTGTGGACTCGTTGCTCAAGGCGGAGATTGATCCTCTCGATACTCTGGTCAACCGACAACTCGACTCGATGCTCGAGATACTCTTCCCGAAGCCTGTGCCTTCGCCAGCGCAGGTGGCCAAGGAGGAGAAGGAGAATATCGACTCGTTCTATCGTCAGATTCGTGCATTCCGCCGTGTGAAGATGTATCGCAGTGACTTCCAGGCGGTGTGCGACTCACTCGCCACAACCACCATCGACTCAATAATCCATATGTACCACTCGCCTGTGATGTGGAATGGTGCAAATCAGATAACCTCCGAGGTGGCACACGCCATCACCGCGAAGAGCGAGCTTGTGAGGGCTGACTTTGAGGGTAAGCCACTCACCGCATCGGAGATTGATACCGCACACTACAACCAGGTGACGGGTAAGGAGATGACTGCCCACTTCCGTGATCGTCAGATGTATCGCAACGATGTGAAGAGCAATGTGCAGACCATCTACTATATGCAGGAGGAGGATTCGCCGGAGATTACGCTGATGGCCTACATCGAGGCGGGCGATATGACCTCCTACATCGAGGGACAGACCGTGTCGGGCATCACCTACAGAGGTAGCCCTACATACACCTTCTATCCTATGGATAAGATACCTGAGACGCAACCTACCAAGTTGCCAAACTTCAAGTGGGAGGCGAACCGTCGACCTACTCAGGATAGCATTGTGACACGCACTGTGCGCCCTTCGCAACGCCTTGTGAAGCAGAATCTTACACGCCCACTCTTCCCTATCAATGCACTCTTGCAGCAGCGCAAGGCGGACTATATCCGTCGTCGCGAGTGGCGTGACCGAACAGATACTCTCACCTACGAAACAATTGAGTGGATAGAGTCGTTGAGGTAAAGAGGCTCTGGGAACTCCGAAGGTTGTCAAGGCGCAACGAGTTAGGGTCGTTAGAGGCGTTAGAGTCGTTAGGGGTGCGCGAGGGCGCAAAGGGTTGCGGGAACTCCGAAGGGTGGTCAAGGCGCAGAGATTATAGGATTAGATAGGATTTGATAGGATTCGCACCTGCGGTGCTTGATAGGATGCGCGGGAGGCTGAGGGTTGCGGGAACTCCCACCCTGGTCAAGGCGCAGAGATTTCTGGGGGTTACTGGGGTTTACTGGGGGCGCTCACTGCGTTCGCTTATTGGGGTGCGCTTTCTGCTTGCCCTTACTTGCCCTTACTAGCCCTTATTTGCCTTTACTGGCCCTTACTAGCCCTTAATCCTTAATTTTGCATTCTGCATTATTGCAGTTTTCCGTTTATTTTACTATCTTTGCGCACGAATTATATAGAGATTATAAATATAGGTAAGTTATGGATATTCACAAGCAGTTTAAGGCAGGTCTGTGGCAGTCGAAAATCGATGTGAGCGACTTCGTGCAGGCCAACATTACGCCATACTATGGCGATGCTTCGTTCTTGGCAGGTCCATCGGAGCGTACTTTGAAAGTTTGGAACAAGTGCCTCGAGGCACTCGAGGAGGAGCGTGCGCGTGGTGGCGTGCGTTCGCTCGACAATAAGACTGTGTCGACCATCACCTCGCACAAGGCGGGCTATATCGACCAGGAGAATGAGCTTATCGTAGGTCTGCAGACCGACGAGCTCTTAAAGCGTGCTATCAAGCCTTTTGGTGGCATAAATGTCGTAGCGCGTGCTTGCAAGGAGCAGGGCGTAGATGTCGACGAGAAGGTGAAGGATATCTTCACCCACTACCGCAAGACTCACAACGATGGTGTATTTGATGTCTACACCGAGGAGATTCGTTCGTTCCGTTCGTTGGGCTTCCTCACCGGTCTGCCTGACAACTACGCGCGTGGTCGTATCATCGGTGACTACCGTCGTTTGGCTCTCTACGGTATCAACCGCCTTATCGAGGCTAAGGAGGAGGATAAGAAGCAGCTCCTCTCGCCTATGACTGACGCTACAATCCGTCTTCGTGAGGAGGTGGCCGATCAGATCAAGGCGTTGAAGGATATGCTCGTTATGGGCGAGTACTATGGCTTGGATTTGAGCCGCCCTGCAACATCGGCACAAGAAGCAGTGCAGTGGGTTTATATGGCCTACCTCGCAGCTGTCAAGGAGCAGGATGGTGCTGCAATGTCGCTCGGTAACGTTTCGTCGTTCCTCGACATCTACATCCAGTATGACCTCGACAAGGGCAATATCACCGAGGAGTTCGCTCAGGAGCTTATCGACCAGTTCGTAATCAAGTTGCGTATGGTGCGTCACCTTCGTATGCAGTCGTACAACGACATCTTCGCGGGTGACCCAACCTGGATTACCGAGGCTATCGGTGGTCGCTTCAACGATGGTCGTGTAAAGGTTACCAAGACCTCGTTCCGCTTCCTTCAGACTCTCTACAACCTCGGCCCATCGCCGGAGCCAAATATGACTGTGCTCTGGAGTCCGGAGTTGCCTGAGGGATTCAAGGAGTTCTGTGCAAAGGTTTCGATCGACACCTCGTCGATTCAGTACGAGAACGACGACCTTATGCGTGAGGTACGCTTCTGCGACGACTACGGTATCGCTTGCTGCGTATCGTACCAGGCTATCGGTAAGCAGATTCAGTTCTTCGGTGCGCGTTGCAACTTGGCTAAGGCGTTGTTGCTCGCTATCAACGGCGGTCGTTGCGAGATTACCGGCACACAGATGGTCAAGGGCATCCCAACCTTGATGGGCGACTTGCTCAACTACGAGGAGGTGCTCTCGAACTACAAGAAGGTACTTTCGGAGATTGCTCGTGTCTACAACGATGCGATGAATATCATCCACTATATGCACGATAAGTACTACTACGAGAAGGCGCAGATGGCACTCATCGATACCAACCCACGCATCAACCTCGCTTATGGTGTTGCAGGTTTGTCGATTGCCCTCGACTCGCTCTCGGCTATCAAGTACGGCAAGGTTACCGTTAAGCGCAACGAGCTCGGCCTCACCGAGTCGTTCGAGATTGAGAAGGAGTTCCCAATGTTCGGTAACAACGACGATCGTGTTGACCACCTTGGTGTTGACCTCGTCTACTTCTTCAACGAGGAGTTGCGTAAGCACCCAATCTACAAGGGCGCACAGCCTACATTGTCGCTCTTGACCATCACCTCGAATGTGATGTATGGTAAGAAGACAGGTGCTACACCTGATGGTCGTGAGAAGGGCATCGCTTTCGCTCCTGGTGCTAACCCAATGCACGGACGCGATAAGTGTGGTGCTGTGGCATCGCTTTCGTCGGTTGCAAAGTTGCGCTATCGTGACTCGCAGGATGGTATCTCGAACACCTTCTCGATTGTACCAAAGTCGCTCGGTGTTGACGAGGCTACTCGTGTCGAGAACCTCGTGACAATGATGGATGGCTACTTCACAAAGGGTGCACACCACCTCAATGTGAATGTCCTCAATCGTGAGATGTTGATGGATGCTATGGAGCATCCGGAGAAGTATCCGCAGCTCACCATTCGTGTGTCGGGCTATGCAGTGAACTTCACCAAGCTCTCGCGTGAGCATCAGTTAGAGGTTATCTCGCGTTCGTTCCACGAGCGAATGTAATTTATTAGAGTCGTTAGAGTCGTTAGGGGCGTTAGCGACATTAGAGAATTTAGGGAGTTTAAGGAGTTTAGAGGTTTGAAATCTTATCCTTAATCTCCCTAATTTCATTAAATTCCCTAATTTTATTAATACCTATGAAACTCAAAGTACATTCATACGAGTCGTTGGGCACCTTCGATGGCCCAGGCTTACGCCTTGTGGTATTCTTGCAAGGTTGCAACTTCCGTTGCCTCTACTGCGCCAACCCCGATACGATAGATATGTGTGGCGAGGCTAAGGAGACCGATGCTGAGCACATCATTGAGCAGGCGGTAAGCCAAAAGCCCTTCTTTGGCAAGCGTGGTGGCATCACCTTCAGTGGTGGTGAGCCTACCTTGCAGGCGAAGGCGTTGATACCTCTCTGCAAGCGACTCAAGGAGCAAGGTATACATATATGTATAGATAGTAATGGTTCCGTATGGAACGAGTGGGTCGAGGAGCTATTCTCGATTGTCGACCTGGTATTGCTCGATGTCAAGCAACACAACCCGTCGCAACATCAGCTCCTCACCGAGCGTAGCAACGAGCAGACTCTCCGTACTGCGGAGTGGCTTGAGCGCAATGGCAAGCCATTCTGGTTGCGCTATGTGCTTGTACCGGGCTATAGCGACGCTGAGGCCGATATCCGTGCCTTGGGTGAGCACTTGGGCAAGTTCGAGATGGTGCAGCGAGTCGAGATATTGCCCTACCATACCCTCGGAGTACACAAGTACGAGGCTATGGGACAAGAGTATAAGTTGCAGGGCGTGAAGGAGAATACGCCCGAACAACTCGATCGTGCCAAAGCGTTGTTTGACGAATACTTTAAGACGGTATTCGTCAACTAAAAAAAAGTCCCTTCGGGGACTTTTTTTGTTAGAAGCCATTGGCCATTGGCTTTGGCTAATTAAAAATTAAGAATTAAAAATTAAAAATTATTTTTAAGGGCTAGTAAGGGAAAGCGGAAAACGGAAAACGAGATGACCAAAATAGGAGGGAATAGGATGAAGCAGAACTTTGTAGCGCATCCTATCAAGCACCGCAGGTGCGAATCCTATCAAATCCTATCAAATCCTATAATCGTTGCGCCGTGACCACCTTCGGAGTCCCCTCTTACACTCTTACACTCTTACACTCTTACAGAGGCACGCAACCTTGTAAGAGCTGTAAGAGGGTGTAAGAGGAGAAGGATGGCTATAGCATCCTCTGTATCACCTCCTCCATCTTCTCGACTATCTTGTCGTTGCAGAGGTTGCCGATGCTGCCTGCGTGGGTGTGATGCACCTCGCGGGTAGGGGTGTAGCGATGCTCCTGTACCGCCATACCCACCTCGCGGTAGGCCTCGCGGAATGGTGTGCCCTCGAGCACAAGTCGGTTGACATCCTCGACCGTAAAGAGGTAGTCATACTTTTTATCCTCCAAAATGTCGGCATTGATGCGTATGTGCTGCAACATAAAGTCGACCATAGCCATCACATCGCAAATCTCGCGTGTAGCGGGGAAGATAACATCCTTCAGCAGCTGCATATCGCGGTGGTAGCCGAGTGGTAGATTGGCCGTCATAAGGGCAATCTCGTTCGGCACAGCCTGCAGTCGGTTGCACTTGCCTCGCGTAATCTCGAATACATCGGGATTCTTCTTGTGGGGCATAATGCTCGAGCCTGTGGTGAGGTTGTCGGGGAAGGAGATGAAGCCGAAGTTCTGACACATAAAGAGGCATACATCCATAGCAAAGCGACCTATGGTCGAGGCGAGTGCAGCTATGGCGTAGGCTGCGGCACGCTCGGTCTTGCCTCGGCTCATCTGTGCCGCTACGGCGTTGTAGTGCAAGGTCTCGAAGCCGAGCAACTCGGTGGTCATCTCGCGGTTGAGTGGGAACGACGAGCCATATCCCGCAGCCGAGCCGAGAGGATTCTGGTTGGCGGTGTCGTAGGCAGCAGCGAGCAGTCGTACGTCGTCGATGAGTGACTCGGCGTATGCTCCAAACCACAATCCAAACGACGAAGGCATAGCGATTTGTAGGTGGGTGTAACCCGGCATCAGCGTCTCCTTATGCTCCTCGCTGAGGGCAATCAGACGGTCGAAGAGAGCCTTGGCGTGGCGTGCTATGTCGCGCAACTCGTCACGCATAAAGAGCTTCAAATCGACCAATACCTGGTCGTTGCGTGAGCGGCCCGAGTGAATCTTCTTGCCCACATCGCCCAACTTGCGAGTGAGCATCAGCTCCACCTGCGAGTGGACATCCTCGACACCCTCCTCGATGACGAAGTTGCCCTGCTTCGCCTCATCCAACAACTCCGATAGGGCTGCAAGCAACTGCTCCAGCTCGCCCTTCTCGAGAAGTCCTATCGTCTCGAGCATCTTGATATGCGCCATCGATCCCTCGATGTCGTATCGAGCAAGGCGCAGGTCGAGCAGACGGTCGTTACCTACGGTGTACTCCTCGATTGCCTTGTCAGGCTCAAATCCTTTGTTCCAAAGTTTCATATTGTTTATATAGTATTCTTCAATTCGTTAAGTAGTTGCTGATATATCGCAATGCCCTCCTCAATCTCGCTCACAAGCACATATTCGTCGGCAGTGTGCGAGCGTGACGACTCACCTACGCCCATCTTTAGAGCCGCCAAGCCCTGCATAATGGCACGGTCGGAGGTTGTCGGCGAGAGGAATGTCTTGCGACCTATCGCCCTTGCTGCAGCAACCAATGGATGGTCGAGGGCAATGGCCGAGGCTCGTACACGGGTGGAACGAGGCTTCGCTTCGCCCTCGATAGCACCCTGCAACAACGCCACCACCTCCTCGTTCGAGTAGGCATCGGTGGTGCGTACATCCACCACATAGCGACACTCGTCGGGCACGATGTTGTGCTGTGTGCCTGCCGCAATCTGTGTCACCGATATCTTTATATCGCCCAACTGCTCGGAGCATCGCTCGAAGCGGTAGTTGCGGAGTCGCTCGATATCGCACATCGCCTTGTAGATGGCATTTTCGCCCTCGTTGCGTGCTGCGTGACCACTCTTTCCGTGAGCTATGCAGTCGAGCACCACAAGACCTCGCTCTGCTGTGGCTGCCTCCATCGATGTCGGTTCACCCACCAAGACCATATCGACCTTGATGCCCCGCTCTGCAAGGTGCGGAAGGAACGAGCGCATACCACGCTCGCCCATATTCTCCTCCTCGGCAGTGAGTGCCAAGAGAAGATTATATGGTGCATCGGAGGTATCGTAGTTGTTGCAGAATGTGGTGAGCAATGCCACCAGCGACGCTCCCGCATCGTTGCTGCCGAGTCCGTAGAGTCGTCCCTCCTCGATAGTCGGCTCGAAGGGGTTGCGAGTGTAGGCCGCCGAAGGCTTTACGGTGTCTTGATGTGAGTTGAGCATCAGCGTAGGCTTCTTCGCATCGAAACCTCGGCTCAGTGCCCAGATATTATTGTGATGACGACGCACCTCGACACCTCGCACCGCCAACTCGGCTGCGAGAATATCTGCCGTACCCTCTTCGTTGCCCGAAAGCGATGGGGTTGCTATGAGGCGTTGCAGTAACTCTATTGCATTCATCGTTTAATCGTTGTTCCTGCTTCGGTATTGTTCAGTTGCTCGGAGTGCTTGATGGTGACACTAGTAACACCTTCGTCTATGGCACGAAAGGCGTTATCAATCTTTGGTATCATACCCTTGCTGATTATACCCTCGCTACGCAAGGTGGGGTAGTCAGCCTTGGTGATGAGCGGTATCGCCGAGTTCTCATCGTCGATATCGCGCAACACACCCTGCTTCTCGAAGCAGAATACAAGGTCGGTAGGAGCTATGGTTGCTGCAGCCACCGCTACTGCCGAGGCTACACTATCGGCATTAGAGTTTAGTAGTGTACCCTCTGTGTCGTGCGTAATGGCGCAGAACACAGGCGTAACACCACTCTCAAGCAGAGAGGATAGTAGATTGCGATTTATATTCTCTGCCTCGATGTCACCCACAAAGCCATAGTCGAGTGGCTCGGGGTTACGCCTTGTGGCAGGTATCATATTGCCATCGGCACCCGAGAATCCGAGCGCATTGCATCCTTCGCGCTGTAGCTTGGCTACAATGCGTTTGTTGAGCAAACCTGCGTAGACCATTGTCACAACATCGAGAGTGGCAGCATCGGTCACACGACGACCCTCGACCATTGTGGTCGGTATCTCGAGCTTCTCCGCCAAACGGGTAGCCAACTTACCACCTCCGTGAATAAGTATCTTGGGGGATGGCAACTGTGCAAAGTCGGCAACGAAGCGCTCCAATGCCGCCTCGTTGTCAATCACATTGCCACCTATCTTTACTACGGTAATCAATTGGTTAAATTAAGAATTAAGAATTAAAAATTAAAAATTCTTTTTTTAAGGGCTAGTAAGGGCTAGTAAAGGCTAGTAAGGGCTAGTAAGGGGAGTTAAGGCTTTTTAATTTTGCATTTTGCATTTTGCATTAATCCTGCTTCGCAGGCTTTTCCTCCTTGCGGCTCGGCATAGTGCAAACAAGTTTGCCCTCTGCTCTCGCTCCGCAGCGTCGGTTCTGCATTTTGCATT
>JAFVOR010000096.1 GCA_017505725.1 Alistipes sp. | reverse complement strand
ACTCACTACTCACTACTCACTACTCACTAAAACAAATTCAACTGCTCGGTTTCACTCTCGTCTACATCGTGGCGGATAATCTCTATTGGAGTGCCACTATTGTCTACGGGGATGATTACAGTATCCTCTGCAACATCCTCTGCATCCTCTGCAGCCTCAGTATCGGTCACATCCACATCCTCGACATCCTCTACCAAATCCTCGTCGGCTGGCTCCGGCTCAACAATCTCAGGCTCAATAAATGTCAATGTCGCAACATCGAAGGTTGTCAATCTCTTACCCTTTGCCTTGCACGACTTGACACCCACAAACTCCTCTACATCAACCATATCGGCAGGGCGATTCTCGTGTGCACCCTTGTAGGTAATCTCCAATTTTACTCCCTTAGCTCCCGAGATACACTCAAAACGGCACGAGCCATCCTCATCGAGGAAGTACTGCGTCTTGTCGCTCTGCTCGAGTTGGAAACGCTTCATATAGTAGTAGCCCTGCTCCTTATCGAAGTAGCAAACATTATATATCTTGCCTGCCTCGTAACGCTCCACACGCACGGTATCATCAGGGAAGTGTTGCTGCGTATCGAAACCTGTAATGTAGGCGAGATTCTTGGCTGTCCACACAACAATCTTGTCACTGCCCTTGAACTCACCGAGAAGCAGACCTCGACCATCACTATTGAGTCGACGCACATCCTCGTCCCACCATATATTCTGACCTGCGAGAGTCGACACACCCTTCTCCTTCAAGACAATCTTATGGATTGGATAGCGTGAGAAGAGATTACCCTGCGACTGACGGCCCTTGATTGCCAACTCCGAGAAATCGAGATCGACAATCATCTTCTTCAAGCGTGGGCGTGGGCGGAAGTAGACCTTCAACACCTCGGCCTCGCCATTCGGATTGACCGAGAGATAGAGAATATCGCTCTTTGGTGTACCCTTCGTGAGATCATACTCCTTGTCGCGTGTAATACCCTTGATAGCGCATCGTTTCATCATAATTGCACCACCCTTGCCATCACGATAGAGGAGATTGTAGATTGTACGCTCATCATTGCGCTTGAATACACCTATATAATATATGTTCTTATCTACGAAACACTTCTCGGCAACCTTCTTGATAACATAGCGACCATCACGAAGAATGACAATAACATCATCTATATCCGAGCAGTCGCAGACATACTCGGCATCCTTCATCGACTTGCCGATACCAAAGAAGCCCTCCTCACGATCGACATAGAGTTTAGCATTCGATACAGCCACCTTGGTCGCCTCAATCGAATCGAACTCACGAATCTCGGTCTGACGCTCCTTGCCCTTGCCATACTTCTCGCGGATATGCTCAAAGTAGGCTATCGCATACTCGGTCAGGTAGGCCAAATCGTGCTTCACCTGCTTGATATCCTTCTCAATCTGCTTAATCTCGTTATCGGCCTTGTCCGAATCGTAACGCGAGATACGGATAAACTTCAGCTCTGTCAGACGCTGCACATCCTCGAGTGTAACCTCGCGACGAAGCAGACTCTTGAATGGATCCAAACCCTTATCCACCGCAGCATAAGCCTCTTCGCGTGACTTGCAACCCTCGATGAGTTGATAGAGTTTATTCTCGATGAAGATTCGCTCCAACGATGCTGCGTGCCAAGCCTCGTTATGCTCGGCCAAGGCAATCTCCAACTCCTTCTTCAAGAGGGCCTTGGTATGCTCTGCCGAGTGGCGCAAAATCTCGCTTACACCCATAAATGCTGGTTTATCATCCTTAATGACACAAGCATTCGGTGAAATCGAAACCTCGCACAAGGTGAAGGCATAGAGTGCATCAATGGTCTTGTCGCACGACTCTCCCGCTGCAACCTGAACAATAATCTCCGCCTTGCGAGCAGTATTGTCGTCGACACGACGAATCTTAATCTTACCCTTCTGGTTAGCCTTGAGGATAGAGTCTTTGATGCTCTCGGTTGTGGTCGAGAATGGAATCTCGGTGATAGCCAAAGTATTCTTGTCCAACTTCGAGATCTTGGCACGCACCTTCACTGCACCACCACGCAGACCGTCGTTATAGCGCGACACATCAATCATACCTCCCGTTGGGAAGTCGGGATAGAGCTGGAACTCCTCGCCCTTGAGGTGCGCAATCGATGCCGAAATCAACTCGTTGAAGTTGTGCGGCAGAATCTTCGATGCCAAACCTACAGCAATACCCTCGGCACCCTGCGCCAAGAGCAACGGGAACTTCACCGGCAAGGTCACAGGTTCCTCCTTACGACCGTCGTATGCCAACATCCACTCGGTAGTCTTCTTGTTGTAGACAACCTCCAATGCGAACTTAGACAAGCGTGCCTCGATGTATCGAGCAGCCGCAGCATCGTCACCTGTAAGGATATTACCCCAGTTACCCTGGCAGTCAATCAAGAGATCCTTCTGACCAAGCTGCACCAACGCATCCTTGATTGATGCGTCACCGTGAGGGTGATACTGCATAGTCTGTCCCACGAGGTTGGCAACCTTGTTCAACTTACCGTCATCAACCACCTTCATAGCGTGGAGGATGCGTCGCTGCACCGGCTTCAAACCATCTTCGATGTGAGGCACTGCACGCTCCAAAATAACATACGAGGCGTAGTCCAAAAACCAATTCTTGTACATACCGGTCAATCGCTTGGTGCTGGTCTCCGCCATCAAGGCATCGTACCTACCAGGCTCCGACGCGACAACCTCCTCGTCATTCAACAACTCTTCCTGTATATCTTTCTCTTCGTTCATAAATTCACTCATCGAAATTAAAAATTCATAATGAAAAATGAAAAATTATTTTCCAATTTCGCATTCTACATTCTTAATTCTCAATTTTGCATTTTGCATTCTGCATTTTGCATTCTGCATTCTTAATTTTCTACCTTATCCTCTTCGATGCGAAGGTTACCCACGATAAACTGCTGACGGTCGAATGTGTTCTTACCCATATAGAAGGTCAGCATATCCGTAATAGGATCATCCTTTGTCAAGCGCACCTTATCCAGGCGAATCTGCTCGCCAATGAAGCCCTCGAACTCGTCGGGCGATATCTCTCCCAAACCTTTGAATCGGGTAATCTCTGCCGATGAGCCGCACTTGGCAATAGCCGCCACACGCTCCTCCTCCGAGTAGCAGTAGATGGTCTCCTTCTTGTTACGCACACGGAACAGAGGTGTCTGCATAATAAAGAGGTGGCCTCGACGAATCAAGTCGGGGAAGAACTGCAAGAAGAAGGTCAAGAGCAACAATCGAATGTGCATACCATCGACATCGGCATCGGTTGCGATAACCACCTTGTTGTAGCGTAGGTTGTCCATATCGTCCTCGATGTTCAGTGCCGCCTGCAGATAGTTGAACTCGTCATTCTTGTAGACAATGGTCTTCTTCATTCCGAAGGAGTTGAGCGGTTTACCTCGCAGCGAGAATACCGCCTGAGTCTGAGGGTTACGGCTCTTGGTGATAGATCCCGAAGCCGAGTTACCCTCGGTGAGGAATATCATTGTCTGGTCTGCAAGTTCGTGCTTGTCATTGCGATGAATCTTGCAGTCACGCAAGTTCTTGTTGTTGAGCAACGCCTTCTTGGCTGTGTCGCGAGCCTTCTTCTGTACGCCTGCAATCTCCTTACGCTCCTTCTCGTTCTCGATAATCTTGCGCTGGATAGCCTGAGCAGTGTCTGCATTCTTGTGGAGATAGTTATCCAACTCGGTCGAGAGGAACTCTCCCACAAATTGGCGAATGGTAACACCCTCGGCAATCTCCTTCGAGCCAAACTTGGTCTTTGGCTGGTTCTCGAACTGCGGATCCTCAACCTTGATAGCGATGGCTGCAACAATCGAAGTACGCACATCCGACGGATCGTAGTCCTTGCGATAGAACTCCTTCAAGGTCTTGGCAATAGCCTCACGGAATGCCGCTTGATGGGTACCACCGTGAATGGTGTGCTGACCATTAACGAACGAGTAGTAGGTCTCGCCATAACTTGTTCCGTGAGTTATCACAACCTCGATATCCTCGCCCACGAGGTGGATTGGAGCATAGAGCGGCTCCTCCGACATATTCTCGTTGAGCAAGTCGAGCAATCCGTTCTTCGATGTGTAGCTCACGCCATTGAGCACAAGTGTAAGTCCCGGATTGAGGTAGGAGTAGTTGCGGATACGCTGCTCGATATACTCCATATTGTAGTTGTAGGTAGGGAATATATCGCTATCGACCATATACGAAATGAATGTACCATTCTTCTCCTTTACATCACTCTCCCAATCGTCGGTCTGCATCAAACCCTGAGAGAAGGTTACGGTGCGGGCCTCGCCATCGCGCACTGCTCGCGCTGTAAACTCACTCGAAAGATAGTTCACGGCCTTGACACCGACACCATTCAGACCCACAGTCTTCTTGAACGCCTCGCCACCATACTTACCTCCTGTATTCATCTCGCTGACTGCAGCAGCCAACGACTTGAGCGGAATACCACGACCATAGTCGCGTACCGATACCACATTGTCACGCACCTCTACCTCGATGCGCTTACCGACGCCCATAATAAACTCATCGATGGAGTTGTCGATAACCTCCTTGATGAGCACATACAACGCCTCGTCGGGCAACGAGCCGTCACCAATAGTTCCTACATACATTCCCGGGCGCAGACGAAGATGCTCTCGCGGAGAGAGTGTTTTAATCGCATCATCATCGTATGCTGCCGTCGGTTTCAGTAAATCTGCCATTATATCTAATTTTCAATTCTCAACTAATTCGCTTTACGGATCTCCGCCAATGCCTCTGTCATCATAGCCTGAACCTCACGCGCGAGATCACCTGTCTCGGTTGCTGCAATCTTCTCGACCGAGATAGGAGGCAACACCTTCAATGTGAGGCGGTGCTTCCAGTTGAAGAAGAAGCTCTTCGGACGGAACAGCTTGGTTGTGCCATCGAGCACTACGGGCAAAATCTCGACACCTGCCTCCTTTGCCAAGGCGAATGCGCCCGACTTGAATCGCTGAATCTCGCCATCCTTCGAGCGTGTACCCTCTGGGAACATTGCCACCGACACACCGCGATCAATCCACATTTTTCCATCGTTCAACACCTTACGCATAGACTCGGTTGCACGACCACGCTGAATGGCAATATCACCGTGCATCCACAACATAGGACCAATGTAAGGGATGCGGAACACCTCTTGCTTCGACACCCATCGGAAGTTGAGCGGCACAAAGTAGAGCGAGATGATATCGACCATCGAGTTGTGGTTAATGACAATCACATAAGGTTTCTTCTTGTCGACATACTCCAAGCCCGAGATGTTGCGTCGCCAGGTAAATGGAGCATACCACCACGAAAAGCAGAGCCAACGAGAAAGCTCGTGCACCACCCGACGACCCTTGTCGAACGGATAGCATACAAACAGAGCCACCAATGACAAGAGGAAGAAAAATGTCAAAATCACAAGCGTGTAGATAGCAAAAATCAGTGTAAACATATCTTCAATTCTTTAAGTTTTCACTCAATTAGAAGGCGTGGAAATTACGCCAATTTACCAATCTCTGCAAAAATACAATTTTTTCTTATTTTGCAAATTATTTCGTAGAAATAGTTATCAACAATTTATAAGCCGCCACACCTTTTCGACAGGAGACACTCGTGAATCATAGAGAGGGAGAGAGAGTCGCGTTTCTATCACCGGGCAAACGCGCTCCAAACACACCTCTTCACTCCGGAAACGACACTTTTTGGCGGCAAAATTTTTAATTAAAAATTAAAATAGCTATCTTTGCACCAAATTTAGATTGATAATGAGATTCAAAGCAGAGTATAAAGTACGCTCGATGGCGGGCGAAAATGTTGTCATAATGCAAGGTAAAGCGGGAAGTGATATGACCCGCATAATATCGCTGAACGAGACATCGTTACTATTGTGGAACAAGTTGCAAGGACGCGACTTCGAGGTGGCAGATGTAGCTGCCATTCTCATCGAGGAGTATGCCATTGAGAGCGATATTGCAACAGCAGACGCAGAGGCTTGGGTCAACAAACTCGTCGAAAGCGGATTAACCGAGTAAGAGAGAATGACAAAAGTGGCTAAAATAGTGGTATTATTGTTCGTCTATCTGATGTGGATAGGCGGCAACTCTGCTATTGCCATATCCTGTCACGCCAACGAGGCTCAACACACCCACTGCTGCAAATCGTGCGAGTGTCATCACGAAGGAAGCGAGAAACTCCACGTCGAGACCCCGCATTCGTGTCACCACGACCACTCTAACACGATTATCCTCTACGACACCACCAAGGAGGATAGTGCATCGATTGAACCTATCGAGCTAAATATCACAGCAATCCTGGAGAATAACATCTCCATCGAGGATATCGTATCAGTGCGTTCACACAGAAATTACGAACGCAAAATTCCACTTCCACCATCACCAACGCTACAAGGCAGAGGGCTTCGAGCGCCTCCGGTTATTGCATAAATCCGACAACGAATTTATGTAACAATAACAAGTAGATTAGTGATGAAAAAAATCTTAGCATTAATATCAATTTTTATGTGCTGTGCAACTGTTGCATCGGCGCAGAATATTTCGGGCAAAGTAGTTGATGCTCAGGGAAAACCACTCCCTGGAGCTGCAGTTTACTGGGCCGACACATCGGTGGGTATTGCCACCGATATCGAGGGCAATTTCTCGCTCTACAGAGTCAAGGGAAATGATGCCCTTGTAGCCTCATTTCTGGGCTACACAAACGACACCATCCGCGTCGAGCAGAAGGTTCGCGAGGTGGAGTTTCGCCTTGCCGAAGGCGTAGTTGTTGACGCTGTAGTTGTTGAGAGTTCAGCAGGTAATTATATCCGACAAGATGGTCTTCTCAAGAGCGAAAATATCTCATTTGCCGGCCTCTGCAAGATGGCTTGCTGCTCGCTTGCGGAAAGTTTCGAGAACTCGGCATCAGTAACCGTAGGCTTCAGCGATGCTATCTCGGGAGCACGACAGATCAAGATGCTCGGCCTGGCGGGAACCTACACCCAAATTCTCGACGAGAATCGCGCCATAATGCGCGGTATCAGCGCACCATACGGACTGAGCTACACTCCGGGAATGTGGCTATCGTCGATTCAGGTATCGAAGGGTATATCGTCGGTTACGGCGGGTCACGAGGCTATCACCGGACAGATCAACCTCGAGCACCGCAAGCCGACCGACGAGGAGCGACTCTTCCTCAATCTCTACTTCGACTCGCACCTCAAGCCCGAGATAAATCTCTCGTCGGCAATGCCCGTAACGAAGGACAAGCGACTCTCGACCGTAATCCTTGCCCACGCCGCAATGGACACGATGGAGAGCGACCACAACAAGGATGGATTCCGCGATATGCCTATGTCACGCGCATTCAGCCTCGCCAACCGCTGGCTCTATCAGGCGGAGAACGGAATGCAGGTGCGTTGGGGTGCAAAGTACATCAATGACTACCGCCTTGGTGGTCAGATGGGCTACAAGCCTTCGATGCACAACGACTCCTACTTCGGAGAGGGCAAGTCGTGGCGTGATAGTTGGCACCAGAACAAGATATATGGTTCGGAGGTTAAGAATCAAGAGGCTAACGCCTACTTCAAGCTCGGCAAGCCTGTGGGTGGCGCAGTATTCGACAAGGAGAACAACGAGGAGCTTCGCTCGAATATTGCATTTATTGTCGACTACGACTTCTTCGACGAGGATGCCTACTTCGGAGCAGACAAGGCCTACCGTGGTCGTCAGCACCTCACTACAGCCAACGCTATGTACGCTCACTACTTCACACCACGATCGTCGCTCAATAGTGGCATCTCGGCATCATCGCGCTGGGTGAAGGAGGATTTGCTCGATTGGACACGCACTGGCGGACACGAAGATCTACTCTTGCCTCATCGCAACGAGAGCGAGGTTGGTGCCTATACCGAGTACACCTATAATATAAAGGATAAACTCACGGTGGTAGCTGGTATTCGTTACGACTACGCATTCCACTTTAAGAAGCACCTCGTAACTCCTCGTGCACACATTAGGTGGAACATCACCCCTACCACAGTACTTCGTGGCTCGGCAGGTCTGGGACACCGCCCTACCGACATCATCACCGACAATATCGGCATTATGGCAACAGGTCGCACACTCAACCTCGATTACAATAAAATCGACCGTATGGAGAGTGCTCTCACAGCCGGTGGCTCACTCTCGCAGAGCATCACCACCTTTGCACCGGGCGATATGACCATCAGCGTAGACTACTTCTACACGCAGATTTTCAACACTGTAGTGGTAGATCAGGAGGGCTCACCGTGGGTGATAGACATCTACAACAACAATGGCCCGTCGCGCACACATACTGCGCAGATTGACCTTACCTGGACACCTATCCAACGATTCGATATCTTCGCTACATTCCGCTACACCGATTCGCGCTACACCATCAACAACCACGGCACACCTACAATGGTCGAGCGACCACTCGTAAGCCGATACAAGGCGTTGATCAACTTGCAGTACGCAACAAATATGCGCAAGTGGACATTCGACTTCACTGCACAGCTCAATGGCCCTGCACGCATACCGACACAGAGTGGCGATTTGAAGGATTCTACCCTCTCGCCCGTCTACCCTATGCTCTTTGCACAGGTGTCGCGTCGCATCAAGAAGTGGGAGATATATGTAGGTTGCGAGAACATTCTCAACTACAAGCAGAAAAACCCTATAATTATGGCCGACAACCCATACGACCCTGCTTTCAACTCCTCGCTTATCTGGGGACCATTGAAGGGCACAAAGGGCTACATTGGCGTACGATGGAACTTATATTAACGAATTAAAAACAATACAACTATGAAAAAATTAATTGCACTATTTGCCGCATTGGCAATATTTGGTGGCGTAGCAACAGCCGCACCAAAGGCAGAGAAGAAGATTGCAACCGTGGTATTCACAACCGACTTGGATTGTCACCACTGCGCACAGAAGGTTATGAACACAATTCCTTACGAGAAAGGTATCAAGGATGTTCAGGTAGATGTTCCTACCAAGACCGTAACCGTAAAGTTCGACGAGGCTAAGAACTCTGTAGAGTCGCTTACCAAAGCCTTCGAGAGCATCAAAGTGAAGGTTGTAAAGGCCGAGAAGAAGTAATCGCCACCTCGGATAACAAAGAGAAACCGAGCGCAGAGTTGCGCTCGGTTTCTCTTTTATCAATTTTCAATCAGACCGCCCCCACCCTAAAATCGTAAATGATTGAGGGAATTTTGTGCGAAACAAAGTAGCGAGCCCGCAGCATAGTAGACCTATGTGAGGAGCTCGCTATCTGAAGTTTGGTGCAAAATTTACCAATCAGAACGATTTTTTACAGCCAATCGCTGGCGTTGTAGGTAGACTTCGGGGCATTCTTCACATTCGGGAAGTAGGTGACACCCGTCAGTTTCTCCAAATCGGAAATCGACATCATATCAGCAGCCTGAGGTTTATGACCTTTGGCCATCTTGTGGCAGATAGTGAAGGCTGCACACTGCAACTCGCTTGCCGAGCAATCCTGCACTCGCTTACCCGTATTTCCCTTCTTGGTACGAAGGAGCGCATAGTAGAACATCGTAGGGCACGACACATCTTTACGACCACCAAATGATATGGTCTTTGGCGAAGCCGAAGCCCCATTCTTCGAGAAGTATTCGAAATAACAACCGATAATTACATATAAGGTATCGCTGCAAACGAGGCCATCAACGTGGTCTTCGAGGTTATTCCACGCTCCACCTCCTAAATTGAAGGTATCGCTATACTGCGGTGCGATATTGGTGTAGTAGAATACCTGCTTGTTGGTCGCAGTCGAGCTCAAGCGCTCTGCCGAGCCAAGCATATGCCCCTTGTTGCAACCGCCACCCGTACTTTTACTACTATACTGAATATCGCTCGGAATTTTCGGGTCTTTGCCGTAGGCGTCAGTTCTCGATGCACCACTCTCGTACGAACGATGGCGAGGTGCAGCAACCCAAAGTGGGCAGTGATGGTCGGCCGAGTAGCAGACTGTATAGTTGCGCGCCGAGCCATTGCGCTGCGCATTCTTCTCGCCACCAGCACAGAGGTGATGTGCGTAGTAGAGTGAAGTGTTGCTATCCAAACGACCATCCTTATTTGTATCGACCATCACAGGCAACTCCGCCCAATCGTAGGCGTAGGTGCTTGGATTTGTGCCATCACCCGGAGTCGGATCGGGGGTCGGATCAGGTGTTGGATCGGGAGTTGGATCGGGATCAGGAGTTGGGTCAGGCTCTGGTGTTGGGTCGGGCGTTGTTCCGCCACCGCTATTACCTCCTCCGCCGCCGGCTACGATAGTAATCTTTGTGATACGCGCACACGCAGTCGAGCGAATAAAGAATTTCTTTACGCCCTTGCTTGTCAAGGTATACTCTTGCGCTCTTCCGTTGCAACTGAACGACTCGAACTGACCAACAACCGATGTCGTACCTTTGTCCGAACAAAGAAGGATATCATCCGAATAACTTTCGGCAAAGTCGATAGTAATCCTCTTGATATCGCCCTCGAAGGTCGGTGTACCTATATATGCCACCTTACCCTTGTTGATCTGCATACCATTCGAGTTGTCGTAGACGCAGATTGTCCAAGTGCCATAGGAATTGTTATAGCTCTTTGGATTGCCATACGACTTCACCAAGATGCTCTTGCACTCCGAGTAGGTCAATGTTGCAGAAACCTCCGCTGGCTCAGGCGTTGGGTCAGGATTGGGATTTGGTGTCGGGGTTGGTGTTACGACACCTTCCTCATCATCGGGTGTTACGGGTGGCCAAGCAAAAGGCTCGCAAGCACAAAAGAGGGCTAAGATTAAGGATAGTAAAAGAGACTTTCTCATCTATTGTTTAATTTGTGGGATTTGGAATATAATCGAGAGTAAAACAATCACACCAATCGCCAGAGGGTAATAGAGATGTGTAATAATTGCAATGGGTGATATCTCGGCCAGACCTGCCGCCATAAGCAGTTGCGCACCGTATGGCAGAACGCCCTGAGCGAAGCACGACGCTGTATCCATCAGACTCGCACTTTTGCGTGCAGGGATACCATACTTAAGGCTCAAGTCGCGGGCAATAGGTCCCATAGTAATAATTGCGATAGTATTGTTCGCAGTGCAGACATCCGCCAATATGGTCAGACCTGCAATAGCACTCTCGGCACCTCTACGACCCGAGACACGGCGAGTAATGGCCTGAGTAATATACTCAAAACCGCCACTCTGCTTCACCATATTCATCAGACCACCCGCCAAGAGGGTGATTATGATGAGTTCGCCCATCGAGAGCACACCATTGCCCGCCTCCTCGCAGAGAGTAATAAGCGACAACGAGCCACACGACAGGCCTATAACTGCGGTTGCAATAATGCCAAGCACCAATACAATAAGCACATCGACACCAACGATGGCACAGACAAGCACCAACAGATATGGTATCGCCTTATACCACTCGGCGGCACTCGCCTCGGTTATCATCTCGCCACCATCGGAGATGCCGAGAAAGATATAGAGTCCCAACGAGAGTAATGCAGCAGGCAACACAAGCACAAAATTGGTGCGGAACTTATCCTTCATACTGCAGCCCTGACTCATTGTGGCGGCAATTGTGGTATCGGAGATAAACGAGAGGTTATCGCCAAAAAAAGCACCTCCCACAACCACAGCAACCATCTGTGCGATATCCACTCCTAACTGCGTAGCCAACCCCGTAGCAACGGGTGTCAGCGCCACGATTGTACCCACCGACGTACCTATCGAGAGCGAGATAAAGCACGAAGCTATAAAGATACCCGCCAGCATAAACTCGGCAGGAATGAAACGCATCGTAAAGTAGACCGTAGCATCCACCGCACCCATCGCCTTTGCCGAGGTTGCAAAGATGCCCGCCAAGATGAATATCCAAATCATATATAGGATATTCTTGTCCGAAGCACCCTCCGAGAATACGGATACACGCTCCTGCAACGAATTGCTAATGCCTCGCAACACAGCCACAGCATATATTGCCGCAATTACAAATGCCACCGAAATAGAGATGCGATAGAAGTCGCCCGACGCCAACGACATCGACAAATATGCGACCAAAAGCACCACTATTGGCGATAATGCTAAAAGCCCCTTCTTCATCTACGATACAATTAATTTGCAATCACACAATCCACAAATATTGGGTGGTGATCAGAGCCCCAATAGCCATTATAGTCCTTAACGATAAGCTCCCAATGGCTGAGTTTAATCGAATTTGGAGTGTAGAATACGTGATCGATGTGCATACCGTTCACAGCTCGAGTCGTAACAGGCTTATAGCCGCTAATCGACTGATACTCGCGATTTACTGTTACAGGCGAATCGGTCATTGTATCCTCCAAGAAAGGCGACTCCTGCAAAACCTTGTAAGGACGTGATTTCTCGTCCGAATTGTAGTCTGCCGTAACGAATGCAGGCATACCCTTTGCCACCTTACGCACCATATCGAGCACGATATACGACGCTACAACTCTCGCCTCAATACCACGATGGTCGTAGTGTCCGTTGAAGTGATAGAACACCTTATTACTCTTTTTGTCGAGGAACTTCGCCCACACAAACAGACGACACGAGCGTGCTCCATAGCCTGGTACACCCGCCTCATCAGTGAGCCATACGGTATCGAAATCGAGCACCTCAAAGCGCGACTTACGATAGAATATAGGGTTAAAATGGTGTGTTCTATCGCTATTATCGCCCGTGACATTCGTGCCGACCCAAGCATACTCGTCGCCAATGTGACGCATCATATCCTCAATTTGGTGGAGATAAGGCTCCTGTGCTCCGAAGATATCGAAGTCATACTCTTTGAGCAGTGCGATGAGTGGCTCCAAGCGTTTCTCTGGCCAACCCATAATAGGATATTGGATATTATACGTTGCAAGACGGAAAGGCTCCGACGCCCAATCGGTCTTTGGTGTTGTCAGCACCTTTGTCAAGGCGGCAGCACCCTCACCAGCATTGCCTACCGTAAGCACCACCCTCTTATTCGAAGGCGAGTTCATAGGGTCGGCATTCGCAGCATCAATCTCTGCCACCGAAGTTATAACAAGCGAGTTCTCGCATTTAGCCTCAGGCTCGCTATGCATAGCGATATAGATTGAGCCATCCTTTGCCTCTGCCACTACAGGATTAATCGTAGCAACATCCGAAGCAAGGCGCAAACCACCATACCAACTCTGACCACAATCCTCCGAGAGATAAGCGAACAATCCCTCAGGCAACCAATGGAGATGATGGTCGAAACGTCCATTTCGCACCATCAGCAACTTGCCATCCGCAAGACGATGTACGGCAAAGTTTTGGTCGGGAGCCGAAACAAATCGCTCGACGGCACTCCACTCCTTGCCATTCGATGTTGTTGCAACATACGACCACGCCGTACCCGAAGCACGCACTACCATACCCACCTTACCGTCATCATAGCAGAAGAGCTGAGGATTGTTATAACGCGCTTTAATCACCTCATTAGGACACTTTACTGCACCGAGATTCTCACTCCAGGTCTTACCCTCGTCGGTCGAGATATATACGCCTGCACCGCGTTTTGAGTCGAGTTCCAAATAGCTACCTGCGTATGGCGATGCAAAGCGAGGAGTATCCCAACGATTCGCAATAAATGGAGCCTTATCGTAGTACATCACATCACGTCCCCACAATGCCGAAGGTAGGTACCACACACCCTGCTTATCGGCCATAGGACGACCCGTAGCAACGCCGACTCCGAGATAGTGCGGAGCCTCCCAAAGAGGTTGTGCGGCCTCGGGATTCTTACAAATCATAGCCCACAACGAGCCACGACCATCATAGTAACCGTCGAATACGGAATAGAACAACCACAATTCACCCTTCGGAGATAGCCACAATATTCCATTGCGCACTGCCAATTTATCGGCACAAGCATCCAATACTACAACGGCATCGCTCCAATTCTTGCCCTGCGAGTCGCTATATACGAGCGAGAGAAAGCCTTCGGCGCCATCGCCATTACACAACACAGAGGCCCACAAACGACCCTTTACAGTGGTCTCGAGAGCAGTAATCTGCGTAGACGCCTGCTTAGCCATCGCATATTTTGTTGCATCAGGCGAGAGATTAGGCGTAACTTTCAAGCCAACCTCACCTGCATAGGCAGCAAACGCCGCCATAATAGATAATAGCAATATCGAAATCTTCTTCATAATCGTATTAGTTATATCGTACTACTATAGAGCCGAAATTAACCACCGACTCACTCATCGAGTTGTGGCGCAATGCGCCATTCTCGTTATAATCATAGCCCAAAGTTCCAATTCGCTTTGCTACTGGAACAACTCTGACATAGACCTTCTTCTGCTTGAAGAGCGTATTCGGGAGCTTCACCATATGCTCGGTATAGCCCGCTCCGGCAATCTCGCTCACATAATTCGAGCCGTTCACATTGTTGACATACCACCAAGGCAACGAACGCATCTTCTTAGGGTTGCTTCCCTCGACAGCATACCAATCCGTACCATTTGTCGAATACTCCACATTCCAAAGCAGAGGATATCCGTACGAAGTATTTGCCGTAATAGCACCCGCAGCAAAACTAAATCCGAAGATAAGCGACTTGCCCGATACTCGTTTGGTCGAGAACTCAATCACAATACCCTTACCGCAATCGCTCTTCCAATCCCACCAATTGCGAGACTCTGTTCGTACGCTCAACGCTCCATAGTTTACAATACCATAGTTTCCGTTGTTTTTACCATCCTTTGGCGAGTATACTCGAGGATTGTTGGTATCCTTGGCACGAATAACCTTACCCTCAGGCACAACGGTTAATTTTCCTTCACCTACGTCAGACAAAACACGCTCGTGCGAAATGGTTTTGAGCGCACCCTCCTCGGTATTGAAGTATTGACTATTATCATTCCAATTCCACTCTGCAATAGGCTTGTAGATAGCCTCCGACGCATCCCACTCCATTGCATAGTCATTTTTATCGACCGGACGAATAGCATATCCACCAAAGACATCACCACCATAGCGAGGGTGCTGCGAATAGACCAATACACCACACATCTCTCCTGCTCCCTGCGGAACACCTTTGCCGTCGCGACGCCAAGTGCAGAGCGAGTTGGTCAAAGAGTAGATTTGAGAGCCGTGCTTATCGCAAATAAGTGTTGCCCAACCATCCATAGTCTTATTTGCCGAGAAGTCCTTATTAACCTTTGATGGCTGGACATATCGCTCATAGACATTGAGGAATGAGCCATCGCGGAACAATATCTCACAATCACGAAGTGTAACATAGGTATAGACATCGTCGTCCGTAATCTCGCGGATATACTTCGACTTACGAGGCAAATCCTCGGCCGAGCATTGGATAGAATTTACAATATGAGTATCGGAAAGTCCCTTAATGGTCACTCTGCAAGGCTTTTCGCATACCAACGTCGTGCCCTTCAACGAAATTACAACCTTCGCATAGCGAGGGAACTCTGCGACAACCTTACGCGAAGCGAAGTCAATTCTAAAGCCGACATCGCCCGTTACCGACTCGATATAGCCTGTTGTAAGGTCAAGATTTTTAATCGAAGCAAAATGCACCTGCTCATTAAACTCGTTGTTACGGCCATTGACTTTGCTAATAATAAAACCCTCGACATACAAATCCTGCTCTACGGTCAAGGAACCAGCCTTCTGCACCATATCGCGCACATCTCGCATCGAGGTGACTTTGGCTGCCGATAATGGCAGGGCAAGCATCAATGCCACAGCCATCAAACAAAATTTAAATATCTTCATACTCTTTTATTGTACACTATTCATATAATTAATAAACTGCTCTTTATAGTTCTCACCAATCGGCACATAGTCGTCATTGGAGAGGAACACTCGGCCTTTCGTATAACCCGAGATATGATTCAGATTGATGATATAGGAGCGGTGCACACGCATAAATTGCGATGACTGCAACGAGCTCTCCATATTCTTCAATCGGAATAGTGTTACGAGCTTTGTACCATCCGACAGATGCAATCGTACATACTCACCAGCGCTCTCGACATAGACGATATTCGACATCTTCACAACGTGAGTCTTACGGTCGGCGTGTACCGAGAGTACTCCTGCCTCATCGCCACTCTCGATGGTCTCCTCCTGCGGAGTCTGTTCGCTCTGTCGCGCCTCCTGTAACTGCAACAACTCATAGAGCGAGAGAGCCTTCTCCGCAGCTCGGGTGAGATCGTTTAGACCGAAAGGTTTGAGCAGATAGTCGATAGCCGAGAGTTTGAATCCCTCTATGGCGTACTCGGCGTAGGCGGTGGTGAATATCACCATCGCAGGCGTGTCGAGCGTCTGCACAAACTCTACTCCCGTCATATCGGGCATATTAATATCTACAAATATCAAGTCTGTTTCATTCTCCTTGAGCCACTCCTGCGCCAATACTGCGCTGCAGAAGGTCGACTTCAGGTCAAGGAATGGGATCTTGGAGATATAGCCTGAAATCTGTCGCAATGCCAGAGGCTCATCATCAATTGCTATGCATCTCATTGCCATTTAATACCGGAATTTTAATGGTTACACAATATTTGTGGTCATTCTCCTCTATCTTGAGATCGTAATTTTCGTCGTAGATCAGATCGAGTCGCTTGCGGACATTCTCGAGTCCGATGCCAGGTCTTTGCTTATGGCTACTATCGTTGACAGAGTTCTCGAAACGACCAACCACATACTCCCCATCAACTGCAATATCGACATTGATATAAGAGTCGGAATTGTAACTTACACCGTGTTTGAAAGCATTTTCCACAAAGACGATAAATATAAGCGGCGGCACATCTACCCTGCCTTTTAATTGCTGCGGATAGTTGTAGGTTATCGCCACATCGTCGGTATAGCGTATTCGCATCAGCTCGATGTAGTTCTTGATAAATCGCAAATCCTCGCGCAAGGCTATGACATTGCCTCCTGTCTCGTAGACCACATAACGCATCATATCCGAGAGCTGCAACACAATCTGCTTGGCAGCCTCGGTGTCGATATCGATCATTGCGTGGATATTATTGAGCGTATTCATCAGGAAGTGTGGGTTGATCTGATGCTTAAGATAGTACATCTCCGCCTGGATATTCTGACGCTGCAGACGCTCGGCATCCTCATCACGCTGCATATTGCGATAGAGTTTTGAGATTGAATTGTTCGCACCTATCATCATTGCCGCAGCTATCATATTACCCCACCACGGAAATACTGCCAATCCGATAAAGCCTGCAGCCTTGGCATTCTGCTTCTCGTAGAGATCAATCATCGAGAATATCACCACGATGAGTAGAGCCACAACCAGCAAATAGAGCCAGGAAAAACGCCCTTTACGCAGATATCGCAAGAGGACAAGGTTGTTCAACAGAAAGATAAAGAGGAATGGCAAAATCTTCAGCAACGCAAGCAACGAAACTCTCGGGTCGACAATCTCCTCTGACATCAGACCTGCGTTCATAAATGGAGCGATAAAGACCAACACCCATACCAAGAAGTAGAGCGTACTCTCACCAATGAATTGCTTACGAATTTTTATTTTTCCTCCCAACTCCATAAAACGAAGTATAACTTTGGTACAAAGTTAGGGCTTTTTTCGAATAAAACAAAAAAGGCATCCGACTTTGTGTCGAATGCCCAAATAATTAGCGAGTTTTCAATGCGTTCCAAAAAATCGTAAATGACGGGCCTATTTTTGTGCGAAGCAAAGCGATGAAAGCGGAGCGTAGTAAACCTACGTGAGCATTTTGCTATCCGCCGATTCGTGCAAAAGGAGACACGACAGAACGAACTAATAAAAATCGTAAATGACGGGCCTATTTTTGTGCGAAGCAAGGTAGCGAAAGCGGAGCATACTTGAGGTATGTGAGCATTTCGCTATCCGCCGATCCGTACAAAAATAGGCCCGTCAGAACGATTTTTATACGAGTTTGGACATATCGTATAAATAACGCTTAATACTCTTCTTAGGAGTCTTCTCGAACTCGTTAGGATAGATGATAAGCGACACCAGACGCTCGTAGCCTGCTACCTGCTCGTTAAGAGCTTTGAGGTTCTCGTTCATAATCTCTTCGAGTTTCTCGCGAGTTATATGCTCCTTCTCGCAAAGGGCAAAATCAGGCACCACAAGGCCATAGAGTTTTCCCTTATTCTCAAGCACAAGCGACTCTGCAACAAGCGGGAGGTTATTGAGTTTATCCTCGATCTGCTCGGGATAGATATTTTGACCTGTCTCGGTGAGTATCATAGTCTTACAACGGCCCTTGATATAGATTGTACCATCCTCGTCGACAGTTCCCATATCACCAGTATGGAGCCATCCATCAGCATCCAAAGCCGCAGCGGTGTCACGCTCGTTTTTGTAGTAACCCTGCATCACACACTCACCCTTGACAAGAATCTCACCCGGGATATTACGCTGATCGGCAGAGTCGATTTTCACCTCCATCATACCCTGCAGAATCTTTCCACACGAGCGAATCTTGAACTCGGTAGGATCGATAGTAACCGAGATGAGCGGAGCACACTCGGTCATACCATAACCTACGATAATAGGGAAGTGGATAGACTTGAGGAACGCCTCGGTCTCCTTGTTGATTGGAGCACCGCCGATGATAAACAACTCGACATTGCCACCGAACGAATCGAGCAACTTTTGCTTAATCTTGGCACGAACAATCTCGTTCACGAGCGGCACCTTGATGGCAACACTGAGCGAGCCACTCTCGAGGAGTGGTGCCACCTGCTTGCGGTAAATCTTCTCGAGTACAAGAGGTACCGAAGCGATTACATTTGGCTGAACGTGCTTCATAGCCTCGACCAGCACCTTTGGAGTAGGCATCTTGCCGAGGAGTGTGATGTGACCTCCGACAGCGAGCGGAGTGAGGAAATCGACGGTACAACCATAAGCGTGTGCCAAAGGCAGGAACGAGAGTGTACGACGGCCCTTTGCAAAGTAGAATGAGCCACCATTGCGGGGCTTCAAAGTCTTGATATATGCGACATTAGCCGTAAGGTTGTTTACCGTAAGCATAACGCCCTTCGAGTAACCGGTAGTACCCGATGTATAGTTCAACAATATGAGCTGATCGTTAGGCACATCGGCATATTTAATGTCGTTCACGGTGAATCCCTGTGGATAGCGACGACGATAATTTGTGGTCATATTGTCGACACACTTGGTGAGTTTACCCTCACGACGCTCGAACAATACGTGGTAATCGGTGAGCGAGAATACGCCATCGATATTGGGCAAAGCCTCCTCGTCCAAACCCTCCCAATAGGAGTCGGTAAGGAACAACAGACGACTCTCCGAATGGTTGACGATATGCTGGATATCGGTCGATGTAAATGTCTGCATAATAGGCACAATCACCGCTCCATAGGTCATAGTAGCAATGTAGACAGCACACCAGCGCGGTGTATTGCGGCCGACCAAAGCAATCTTGTCACCACGCTTCACGCCAGCCTCGTCGAAGAGGATATGGAGCTTGGCAATCTCCTTCGCAAAACCATAATAGGAGTAACTTTCGCCCGAGAAGTAATCGGTCACAGCGCTCATCTCGCGATGCTCACGAAATGACTGCTCATACATTTTAATCAGATTTTCCTGTAACATATTTATATACTAAGATAGATGTATATATAAATGATTTTATTTCATTCTTTAATTTCTCAGCTACTTTATACCCATTCTCTTCACATCGTAGAGATAGCGCTTAATCGAACGCTTAGGGGTCTTTTCGAACTCGCTGATGTGGATAGTAATCGAAACCAAACGCTCGTAGGCTGCAACCTGCTGATTGAGCATCTTGAGGTTGTCGGCCATAATAGCCTCCAACTGCCCACGGGAGATACCCTCCTTCTCGCACTGAGTAAAGTCAGGCACTACCAATCCGTAGAGCTTACCTTCATTCTCCAACACGAGCGACTCCATAACGAGTGGCATATTGTTGAGCTTATCCTCGATCTGCTCAGGGTAGATGTTCTGTCCTGTATCGGTCAGAATCATAGTCTTGCAGCGACCCTTAATATATACGGTACCATCTGCATCCATAACACCCATATCGCCGGTATGCATCCAGCCATCCTCCTCAAGCACTGCCGCAGTGTCAGCCTCGTTCTTGTAGTAGCCCTGCATAACCATCTCGCCACGCACCATAATCTCGCCCGGGATATTCTGTGAATCAGCAGACTCGATCTTTACATCGAGGAACTCCTTCAGATACTTTCCGCACGATCCGAGCTTGTACTCCTCAGGCTGAGGAGTTACACAGATGAGTGGAGCACACTCTGTCATACCGTAACCCACGATGATTGGGAAGTGAATTGACTTGAGGAACGCCTCTGTCTCGCGGTTCATAGGAGCGCCGCCGACGATAAACATCTCCAAGTTTCCACCAAACGATTCGAGCATCTTTGCCTTGATCTGCGAGCGTACAATCTCGTTCACCAAAGGCACCTTCATCGCAATGCTCAAAGGTCCCTTTTCGAGCATTGGAGCAATCTGCTTGCGATAGACCTTCTCAAGCACGAGTGGCACCGAGCAGATGATGCTTGGCTGAACTCGCTTCATAGCCTCAATCAACACCTTTGGAGTAGGCATCTTGCCGAGGAGGTTGATGTGACCTCCGGCAGCCAATGGCGCAAGGAAGTCGAAAGCGCAACCGAATGCGTGAGCCAAAGGCAAGAATGCGAGGGTGCGGCGACCCTTCTGGAACCAATGCTTGCCGGTGGTCTTATTCACCTTATTCACAGCGTAGTAGATGTTGGCTGTGAGGTTGTTGACCGTAAGCATTACACCCTTCGAATAACCTGTTGTACCCGAGGTGTAGCTCAATACCATCAAAGCATCATTTGGAACATCTGCATACTTGATATCATCCACCGTAAATCCGTTTGGATAGCGACGACGATAGTTCTCGGTCATAGCATTCACAAACTTGGTGAGGCGATTACCATTGCGCTCGAAAAGTGCGTGGTAGTCGGTAATCGAGAATACCGCCTCTACCTCAGGAACAGCCTCCTCGTCCAAGCCCTCCCAATAGGAGTCGGTGAGGAACAACAAGCGGCTCTCCGAGTGGTTCACGATATGCGAGATGTCGTTCGAAGTGAAGGTCTGCATAATAGGTACAATAACTGCACCATAGGTGATTGTTGCGATATAAACAGCACACCAGCGTGGCGTATTCTGTCCCACGAGTGCAATTTTATCTCCTTGCTTAATACCGGCCTCGTCAAAAAGGATATGCAACTTGGCAATCTCCTTGGCAAAGCCATAGTACGAGTAGGTTTCGCCCGTAAAGTAGTTGGTTACAGCCGACATTTCGCGATTCTCGCGGAACGACTGCTCGTACATTTTAATCAAATTTGCGTCTAACATAATGATATAAATTTGGTTAGGTTTTCTTTCAATTCAATTTATTGTTTATTCTCGCCGGATTGTGGCTCGTCACTCAAGCCCAACCGCTCGGCTATCTCCTTGCTAAAATATTGCCACACATCGACTTTCGGCTCTGTACCGTCAAGCAGTCGACCGACATTTTTGCGGTGTGTCCACACCAATGCCAACGCCACTACAAACGAGAATACCAGGAACGAAATGGATGTATGATGGAGTCCGTGACGGAGATATATACTACTCGAGAAAATGGATACAAATATCGGGAACGAACAGCCCGCCACAATTGAAGCAAGCGAGACATAGTGCCACAACAGGAGTACTACACACCACACCGCGAAACAAAGCATTGCGATGTTGGGCTGAATACCCGTCACTGCACCCAAAACTGTGGCAACACCTTTGCCTCCACGAAAGTTGGCAAACACGGGGAATATATGTCCCAAAACTGCCACAAAAACCGCCAAAATCTTCAGATTAACAATCCAGGCTCCCGACGGAATATTTACATCGTATTTGAGAAGAGAAAAGATGCTGACCGCTACGAAGCCTTTGAGGAAGTCGATAACAAACACAGGGATTGCCGCACGAGTACCCAACACGCGCAACACATTTGTAGTTCCCGCATTTCGGCTACCGTGCTCACGGACATCCACGCCGTAGTAGCGCTTACCGATCCACACTGCGCTCGGAATTGAGCCCAGCAGATATGCGATAACAAACAGAGTTACAATGCAATAATAGGTTATGATCATAGCCATTTCACGTATGCATCTGGGGACAAATATAGCAATAATTTCTAAACTTCCAAAAATGCAGCCAAGGTGCAAAGGGCAAAAATAGAGTTTGACAACAGCCTAAAAATTGACTATTTTTGTGCGTTGCGAAGTGGTGAAAAGCGCAGCATAGTAGGCCTATGTGAGCATTTGAGACGCAAGCAAGGTGCAAAAACGAAGGGTGCTTTCTGCTCAACTAAAATTGATTATGATTGGACTTTTTTGTGCGTTGCGCAGTGGCGAAAAGCGCAGCATAGTGGGCCTATGTGAGCATTTGAGACGCAAGCAAGGTGCAAAAAAACGAAGGGTGCTTTCTGCTCAACTAAAATTGATTCTGATTGGACTATTTTTGTGCGTTGCGAAGTGGCTAAAAGCGCAGCATAGTAGGGCTATGTGAGCATTTGAGACGCAAGCAAGGTGCAAAAAGAGTCAATCAGAATCGATTTTATTTTAATTTTTAATTAAATTGTACTATATTTGCCGAGTTAATTCCCAAAAACTTTTCGCAAATGAAGGTCGATACCAAAAAATTGTTCAGCGAACTCGTTTCGAACATCTCTTCGCCCCAATGGTGGTGGTCGTGGTTTATGATTATTTTAGGATGCGCACTTTTGGCAGCAGGCTATGTGTTGTTTATTAGCCCATACAACATTGTTCCGGGTGGTGTCTATGGTGCAGGTATTGTATTGCACAACCTCTTTCCGGAGATCAAGATTGGAACATTCGGATATATGTTCGACTCGGTGTTGTTGGTATTGGCATTCATATCTTTCGGACCTCGCTTCGGTTCGAAGACCGTAGTGGCAGCACTGCTCACACCGGGTTTGATGAACCTGTTCACTCGCCTCGCCTACCCAACTGAAGAGGCAATGCAGTCGCTCGACCCTGCCCTTATGCTCGGCGGTATTCTCGATATGAGCGACCACCTTATGTTGACCACCATTGTAGGCGCAGTAGTGCTTGGCGTGGGAGTAGGTTTTGTGGTCCGCCAGCAAGCCACCACAGGTGGAACGGATATCGTGGCTATGATGATTCAAAAATATTGCCACATATCATTCTCGCAGGGTGTACTCATAGCCGACTCGGTTGTTGTATTGGCAGGTTTGCTTGTCATCGGCTTCGGTATCGGCGGCGGAGAGCCTCAGGGCTGGCAGTTGTCGTTCTATTCGCTCATAGCTATCTATGTCTCGTCGCGCATACTTGCGTTTATGCTCGACGGTGCATCGTATGACCGTATAATATTTATCATCACATCGCATCACAACGAGGAGTTCCGTCGCTACATTCTCGAGGAGATGGACCGCAGTGGCACATACATCAAGACTAGCGGTATGTATACCAACGAGGAGAAGGAGATGATATTCCTGGTAGTACCTCGTCGCGAGTTGGTGAAGGTTCAGCGTGCTATCAAGGATTACGATCCGAAGGCGTTTATGGTGGTAGCCAACGCATACAACACCTTTGGCGAGGGATTCAAGCCAATGCCCGAGAAGCACGAACTTGAGAATATGTAATTTTCCGAAAACAGAAGATGAGTTTGACAAATTTGAGACCTCTCACAGGAGAGGGCAAAAAGATATTTATTGAGACCTATGGTTGCCAGATGAACTTTGGCGACAGCGAGATTGTGGTCTCAATTATGCAGGATGAGGGCTACTTCTACACCGACAAGATAGAGGAGGCTGACATCATCCTCATCAACACTTGCTCGGTGCGTGACAATGCCGAACAGCGCATTTGGGGACGATTGAGCGAGATGCGTCGTCTGCGTCGCAAGAAGCCTACACTCCTGGTGGGCGTTATCGGATGTATGGCCGAGCGCCTCAAGGAGGAGTTGCTCGAGAGCGGTGCGGGAGTAGACATCGTGGCCGGTCCCGACACCTATCGAGACCTTCCGAATCTCTGTCGTGAGGCGGAGAGCGGAGGCAAAGGCATCAACACGCTGCTCTCGACCGAGGAGACATACGCAGATATTGCACCTGTGCGACTCGACAAGAATGGCGTAAGCGGATTTATCTCGATTATGCGTGGCTGCAACAACTTCTGCGCCTACTGCGTTGTGCCTTATACCCGAGGTCGTGAGCGCAGTCGCTCGCACGAGACCATCGTGAACGAGGCTCGCACACTCTTCGAGAATGGTTACCGCGAAGTTACGCTCCTCGGTCAAAATGTAAACTCCTATGCCGACGGCGAGGTCAACTTCCCGAAACTCTTGGCAAAGGTGGCAGATATTTCGCCACTCTTGCGTGTGCGCTTTGCTACATCGCATCCAAAGGATTTGAGCGACGAGCTGATTGCCACAATGGCGAGTTACCGCAACATCTGCAAGGCAGTTCACCTTCCTGCACAGTCAGGCTCTAATGCTCAGCTCGAGAAGATGAATCGCAAATATACTCGCGAGTGGTATTTGGAGCGTATGGCGGCCATCCGCAAGGCTATGCCAGAGTGCGCCATCACTACCGACCTCATATCTGGTTTTTGTGGCGAGACTTTGGAGGATCACGAGGCAACACTCTCGCTTATGCGCGAGGTGGGTTATGCTTCGGCATTTATGTTCAAGTATTCGGTACGCCCCGACACATTCTCGGCACGCCATTTCGAGGATGATGTAACCGAGGAGGAGAAGACCCGTCGCTTGACCGAGGTTATTGCACTCCAAAACGAACTCTCACTCGAGAGCAATCAAAAGGATGTAGGCAAGGTGTTCGAGGTGCTGGTCGAGGGCAAGTCCAAGCGCAGTGATGAGCAACTTTGCGGTCGCACATCGCAGAATAAGATGGTCGTATTCGACCGCATCGACGGAGTCAAGACGGGCGACTATGTGGATGTCGAGATTACCCGTTGCTCGTCGGCAACACTCTTTGGAAAAGCATTGTAGTATGAAGATATTCAAAGTTTTGTTTGCGCTCCTAGCATTCGCTCTCATAGCTTGCGAGGAGCACGATTATGGCACAACGCCAGAGACAACCGTCGCCTCGCTCGGCACACCCGAGAACAACGAGATATGGTTCACAACTACCGATGGCAAGGTACTCCTCAACCTCGACGAGACCGCATTCAATGTGGCTGTTGCCGAGGTTATCTACTCCGAGTACGACATCAATGTTATCCGCTTTGCCGGAGAAGTGACTACCATTGGCGAAGGGGCATTCGAGGAGTGCACCAACATATTCAATCTCTCGCTACCGAACTCGGTGCAGAGCATTGGTGATTACGCATTCTACGACTGCAAGAATATGGAGTGTCTGACCCTTGGCGAAGGGATTCGCAGTTGTGGAGCCGAGGCATTCGAGGGGTGTTACAATCTTCGCTCTCTTCACATTCCTTCTATCTACTCGTGGTGCCGCATAGCTTTCGCCAACCGCAACGCCAATCCGCTCTACTTTGCCGAGCATCTGCTAGTGGGAGGAACAAAAGTCACATCGCTTAACATCCCTATGGGCATTGAGAATATAAATGACTACGCCTTCACCTACGCAGTGGGCATTAAGGATGTCACCATACCATCAACACTCAAGTCTATAGGCAAGGATGCGTTCGAGGGGTGCGACAACATCGACAAGGTGCACATCTCGAGCATCAAAGCGTGGTGCAATATCGATTTCGAGAGCGAGTGGGCTAATCCGCTTTCGTTGGCACGCAACCTCTACCTCGACGGCGCAAAGGTGTCTGATGTGGATGTTTCGGGCGTAAAGAATATCTACTCCTACACATTCATCAACTGCGATACCATCCACTCTTTCAAGGCGGACAACGCACTTGAAAACATAGGCAAGGATAGCTTCCGTAACTGCTCTGCCCTCACTTCAGTATCACTTGGAGCGGGCATAAAGAGCATAGGCAAACAGGCATTTATGAATTGCAAAGCATTGGCAAGTTTCACTTGTTATGCCACTACCCCACCTGCGCTTGGCAACAACGATGTATTCAGCCTCAATGCCGAGGGACGCAAATTCTTTGTTCCGAGCGCATCGCTCAACGCCTACAAGGAGCAGTGGAGCAAATATGCCACCGACATTGAACCTATAACCGAATAAGAGATATGAAGAGATTACTCCTTTCAACTTTAACCCTGCTATTTGCGACATTGACCTTCGCCGCTCCCGTGCAGCAACAGCTTCACGAGGGATGGCAGTTCAAGCAGAATCGAGGAACTAATTGGTTTAGTGCCACCGTACCCGGTGTTGTTCACACCGATTTGATGGCAAACGAGATTATTGAGGACCCATTCTTCCGCCTCAACGAGCGTGGTGTTCAATGGGTAGATAAAGAGGATTGGGTCTATAAAACAACCTTCACCGCCAAGAGCGACATCCTCAACAAGGAGTGTATCGAACTTGTATTCGAGGGCCTTGACACCTATGCCGATGTCTACCTCAACGACAAGCTGCTCCTCTCGGCGGACAATATGTTCCGCCGTTGGCGAATTGATGTAAAACCGCATCTTCGTGAGGGGGAGAACACGCTCAAGGTCTATTTTCATTCGGTCGTAAAGATCGATATGCCAAAATGGGAGGCTCTTCCATTCCAATACTACCGCTGGAACGACCAATCCGAGAACGGAGGTCTGCTCAATCGCAAGATCAGCGTATTCTGCCGCAAGGCGGGCTACCACTACGGCTGGGATTGGGGACCACGCCTCGTCACATCTGGTATCTGGCGACCTGTATACCTGGAGGCTTGGAACGCTCACCGCATCAACGACATCTTCTACAACCAGAAGAGCGTCACTGCCAAGCGTGCCGACATAGATGTGGAGTTTGAGATTCTCTCGCAGAAGGAGGCAACCGCCACTCTCCGCGTAATCGATGAGAATACAGGCAAGACCCTTGCAAAGAGCACAACAACCCTCGCAAAGGGCGAGAACAAGGCTGTTGTACCAATAAGCATCGCAAAGCCAAAGTTGTGGTGGTCGAATGGCTTGGGCGAGGCTCATCGCTACGCATTCCGTACCGAGGTGGAGGTGGATGGCTCCATTGTCGACAGCAAGCACCACGACATTGCCGTTCGCTCGTTGAAGGTCATTCGCGAGGAGGACAAGGATGGTCGTTCATTCTACTTCGAGCTCAATGGCAAGCGTGTGTTCGCCAAGGGCGCTAACTACATCCCTTGTGACTCGTTCCTCACTCGTGTTACCGACGAGGTTTACGAAAAGACTATAGCCGACGCAGTTGCAGTAAATATGAATATGCTTCGCGTTTGGGGCGGTGGCATATACGAGAACGCAAAGTTCTATGAGGAGTGCGAGAAGAACGGTATTATGGTATGGCAGGACTTTATGTTCGGCTGTGCGCTCTACCCTGTCGAGGGTGCAATGATCGAGAATATCCGTCAGGAGGCTATCGACAACATCAAGCGTCTCCGCAACTATGGTTGTATCGCCTTGTGGTGTGGTAACAACGAGTGCTACGACACATTGGTGGCTGGTAAGCGTTCGTTCGAGAAGAAGGGTATCGATATGAAGTATTACGACATAATGAAGGCGCAGTTCGACTTCCAATACTACGAACTTCTGCCTGAGGTATGCGCCAAGTACGATCCTATGCGCTACTACCACCCTATGTCGCCTTGGGCAGCCAAGGATGTAAAGTCGTCAAAAGCCAAGAACCTGGGTGACTTCCACTACTGGGGTGTTTGGGGCAATCGTCATCCGATTGACAACTACAACACTACACGCACCCGCTTTATGTCGGAGTTCGGATTCCAATCGTTCCCCGAGTTTGGCTCGGTTAAACTCTATGCTCCGAACACCAAGGATTGGAACATCCACTCCGAGGTTATGATGTCGCATCAGCGTGGCGGCAAGAGTGCCAACAGCAAGATTAACGACTATATGAAGCAGGAGTATTGGGAGCAGACCGATTTTGAGAAGTTCCTCTATATGGGACAGGTATTGCAGGGTGATGCCATCAAGCTGGCAGTCGAGGCCCATCGTCGCGATATGCCGTTCTGCCAAGGTTCGCTCTTCTGGCAACACAACGATTGCTGGCCCGTAGCGTCGTGGGCAAGCCGCGACTACTATGGTCGTTGGAAGGCACAGCACTACTTCGCCCGCTACTTCTTCGATAAGTATCTCCTCTCGGCATATAGCCGTGATGGTCGTCTGCGTCTCTTTGTCGTATCGGACAATCAGCAGAATGTAAAAGCCGAGCTCGACCTCAAGGTGATGACTCTGACAGGCAAAGTCGTTACCCATTTCCACAAGGGTGTAACCGTACCTGCTAACACCTCTACTGTGATGTATGATGAGACTGTCGAGAGCGCCTTGGCGGGGGCTGATGCCAACGATGTGGTTATTGTATCAACACTCAAGGTCGATGGCAAGGAGTACTCGAGCCACAACTATTTCGTAAAGCAAGGTGCGCTCAACTTCCCTAAAACAAATATTAAGGCAGAAGTTACAAAGTGCGACGGAGGTGTAGAGGTTACGCTTTCGGCAGACAACTTTGCTCGCGCGGTCTACCTCTCGGTGGATGGTATCGACAACTTCTTCGAGGATAACTATTTCGACCTCTTGCCAAACTCTTCGCGCAAGATAAAGGTTAACACCGCACTTTCGGTTGAGGGATTCAAGAAGCAACTCAAAATCGAGCATCTCGGTAACTGCAGATAGTCTATGTTTGAAAAGATATCGAAATATTTTCGACTTGTAAAGTTTGCTCACACCATCTTTGCTATGCCATTTGCACTGATGGCATTTGTCTATGCGCTATGGAGCACCGAAGCGGAGTTTTCGTGGTGGTTACTCTTGCAGGTAGTGCTGTGTATGGTCTTTGCCCGCAATGTTGCTATGGGCTTCAATCGCTGGGCAGACCGCGATATTGACAAGGATAACCCTCGCACTGCAGACCGAGAGATTCCCTCTGGGGCAATTTCTCCGCGCAATGCAATGATTTTCGTTGTGGTAAATGCTACTCTTTTTATCGCAACCGCTTGTAGTATAAATCTGCTTACCGCACTGCTTTCACCCGTAGCATTGGCTGTGATAATGTTCTACAGCTATTGCAAACGATTCACCTCGCTTGCCCACCTGGTGCTTGGTCTTTCGCTCGGTATCGCTCCGGCGGGGGCATACATAGCTGTGACGGGAACTCTCACCTTTGCGCCTTGTCTGCTTTCGCTCTTGGTGCTCACCTGGTGTGGGGGCTTCGACATTATCTACGCATTACAGGATGCCGCCTTCGATCGTGAGAGAGGTCTACACTCAATACCTTCACGATTCTCGGTGGCAACATCGCTCTACATAAGCATCGCATTGCACTGCGTGAGCATTGCGGCGTTGATTGGTTTTTCGATGTACCTTCCGCAGGGATGGCTCTTGTGGTGCGGCGTGGCACTTTTCTCGGCTATTCTGGTGGCAGAGCATATACTTGTCACGCCTAAAAAGCAGCGCTCTATCGGCATCGCATTCGGTACGCTCAATGGATTGGCGAGTCTGACATTGGCTCTATTTGTCATTGCTAACATCTTGATATTCGGATAGGCATATGTGGGTTTCGTTGGCATTTCTCTCGGCTCTGATGCTCGGCTTGTACGATGTGGCGAAGAAACGCTCACTGAAGGATAACGCCGTGCTGCCCGTACTGTGGCTCAACACCCTGTTCTCGTCGATTATCTTTCTGCCCGCACTACTCGACTCGGCATTTGGCGGAGGGTGGCTCGATGGCTCGTTACTCGAGACCACAAGTGGCACACTCCACGACCACGCAAGAGTATTTCTGAAGGCGGTGATGGTGCTTTCATCGTGGATATTTGGCTACTTCGGCATCAAACATCTGCCATTGACCATCGTAGGTCCAATAAACGCCACTCGCCCCGTATTGACACTTTGTGGTGCAATGCTGATATTTGGGGAGCGACTCAATGGCTATCAGTGGGTGGGTGTCATACTTGCGATTGTTTCGCTCTATCTCTTGAGCCGCTCAAGCAAGAATGAGGGCGTAGACTTTGCCCATAACCGTTGGATATTGTGCGTAGCCGCAGCCGCCATTATCGGCGTGGGTTGCGGATTGTACGACCGACATATTATGTTCTCGATGAATGCGGTATTTGTGCAGAGCTGGTACACACTCTATCAATTCTTGCTGATGAGCATTATCGTGGCAGCACTATGGCTACCCAAACGACACGAGCAGAAGTTCCACTGGTCGTGGGCGATACCGATGATCTCGATTTTGCTCACCGCCGGCGATATGGCCTACCTCCACGCCTTGCGTGACGGCGCAGCGATGATTGCAGTGGTTGCGATGATTCGACGCTCGTCGGTGGTGGTATCGTTCGCTTGTGGCGCAGTGTTGTTTGGCGAGCGCAACCTCAAGGCCAAGGCTCTCGACCTCGTACTGATACTCATAGGTATGATATTCCTCTATATTGGTTCAAAATAACTTAAAGATCAATAAATTATGCAGTTAAAAAAGATTAAACTCGGACTCTTCCCGAAGGTGGTAATAGCCATTGCGGTGGGTGCAGTACTCGGTCTGGTCGGCAAAATCATTCCAGAAAGTTCCGATTGGATGAACAGCGGTTTCGATGGTTTCATTCGTGTTTTAAAGACCTTCAATGTCTTGTTCGCACAACTTTTGAAGTTCTCGGTGCCTTTGCTGGTGCTCGGACTCGTAACACCCGCTGTTGCGAACTTGGGCAAGGGCGCAGGCAAAATGCTCCTCTTTGTGATTGCAGTATCCTACATCTCAACCGTAGGTGGTGCGCTCTTCTCTTACACTTGTGCAACAAACTTCTTCCCTCACATCCTCGATGTCGGAGAGTTGTCGGCAGAGGCTCTTTCGGAGAAGGAGTTTGCGCCATTCTTCGAGTTGAAGATTCCGCCTGTTTGCGATATGATGACCGCCATCGTGCTCTCGTTCGTAATTGGCTTGGGATGCATCTTCCTCAAAGCAGACTCTGTTAAGGGTTGGTTCGAAGAGTTTGGCGAAATTGTAAAGTGGTTTATCGAAAGCGCCATCATACCTTTGTTGCCAATCTACATCTTCACTATGATTTGCGAGATGAGCGCAAAGGGCGTTATCGATGTGGTTTTGGGCACAGGTGCGAAGGTTATCGGCACGGGCGTTGTGCTTTCGATTCTCTATCTCGTTTTGCAGTATTTGATTGCAGGACTTATCGCACGCAAGAATCCGTTGCGCCTTATCTACAACATTCTCCCTGCTTATCTCACAGGATTCTCAATTTGCTCATCGGCAGCCGTTATTCCTGTCACCACAAAGTGTACACTCAAGAGTGGCGTCAACGAGGATATTGCAAACTTTGTTATTCCTATCTGCTCGAATACTCATATGTGCGGCTCGACCATCAAGTTGGTCACTACATCGGTGGCAGTTGCCTATATGTTTGGTGTTGATATTCCGTTGGCACTCTTCGTAAACTTCGCCTTGATGCAGGCTATAGCAGCAGTTTCGTCGCCGGGTGTAATGGGTGGCGTGCTGATGGCATCTGTTGGTCTGCTCGGCTCGATTTTGGGCTTCTCTGCAGAGATGACCGCCTTGTTGATGGCAATCTACTTGGCACTCGATGGCTATGGCCCAGCTTGCAATGTCTCGGGCGATGGTGCCATCGCCATCGTAATGGACCGCATCTTTGGTAAGAAGGAATAATCCCTGAGTGGAGAGTTCAAAGTTAAGAGTTGGGAGCAATGCTTTCAACTCTTTTCTTTTGCTTTTTAATTAGAATTAAAAGTTTTCCGTTTTCCGTTTTCCGTTTTCCGTTTATTTTAGTATCTTTGTCCGATTATTGGCGAATAGCAAAATTCCCAGAGGGTGAAATCGGAGGCGATTGAACTATTTTTGTGCTAAGCGAGGGAACGAAAGCGGAGCATAGTAAGCCTATGTGAGCATTTCGTTATCCGAAGAGCAGTGCAAAAAGAGCCAATCGGAACGATTTTGAGTGCAACGAGCAAATAGATAACAAAAACAAAAATATAGATTATGAACATTTCATTTAACTGGCTTAAAAATTATGTCGATACGACTCTCTCGGCTGAGGAGATATCGAAGGTTTTGACAGACATCGGCTTGGAGGTCGAGGGTTTCGAGAAGATTGAGACCATTCGTGGAGGCTTGGCAGGTGTTGTTGTGGGCGAGGTACTCACTTGTGAGGATCACCCCGATTCGGACCACCTCCACATCACCACCGTTGATGTAGGTGGCGAGGCTCCATTGCAGATTGTTTGCGGCGCAGCAAACTGCCGTCAGGGTTTGAAGGTTATGTGCGCTACAGTTGGCGCAGTACTCTATCCCGATGGTGGCGACGAGGAGTTCAAGATCAAGCGTTCGAAGATTCGTGGCGTGGAGTCGCTCGGTATGCTGTGTGCCGAGGATGAGTTGGGCATTGGCTCGTCGCACGCGGGCATTATCGAGTTGCCAGCAGACGCAGTTGTGGGAACACCCGCAAAGGAGTACTACAACATCACCGATGACTACCTCATCGAGATTGGCCTCACTCCTAACCGCATCGATGCAGCGTCGCACATCGGCGTAGCTCGCGACTTGGTGGCATATCTTCGTGCTCGCGGCGAGCAGGCAGAGCTCAAGTTGCCAAGCGTAGAGGCATTTACGGTTGATAATCACGACCTCAACATCGAGGTAGAGGTGGAGAACACCGAGGCTTGCCCACACTACACAGGTGTAACTGTCAAGGGCTGCAAGATTGCTCCGTCACCAGAGTGGATGCAGAACTCGTTGCGTGCCGCAGGCATCAACCCAAAGAACAACCTGGTAGATATCACCAACTACATACTCTTCGAGCTCGGACAGCCTCTTCACGCATTCGATGCAGCAAAGATTGAGGGTGGCAAGATAGTAGTCAAGAACTGCGACGAGGGCACTTCGTTTGTAACCCTCGATGGTGTGGAGCGCAAACTCAACGCAGCAGATTTGATGATCTGCTCGGCAGAGCGTCCTATGTGTATCGCTGGTGTATATGGCGGTTTGGATTCGGGCGTAAGCGAGACCACAACCGACATCTTCATCGAGTCGGCATACTTCAACCCTGTATCGGTGCGTAAGACCGCAAAGCGTTTCGGTCTGAACACAGATTCGTCGTTCCGTTTCGAGCGTGGTATCGACCCGAATATTCAGATATATGCACTCAAGCGTGCTGCTCTTCTCTTCAAAGAGTTGGCCGGCGGAACTATCTCGAGCGAGATTTTCGACTCGAACCCAGAGGTTGTTGCTCCATTCCGCTTCGATTTCTCGATTACACGCGCCAAGTCGCTCATCGGCAAGGAGATTCCTACCGAGACATTCCGCACCATCGTCGAGGCATTGGAGGTTAAGATTGAGAAGGAGGAGGGTGATGTATGGAGCGTTGCAGTACCGCCATATCGTGTGGATGTACAGCGCGAGGCTGACCTCATCGAGGATATCCTCCGCATCTATGGATACAACAATGTAGAGGTCTCGGACAAGGTGAACTCTACCCTTTCGTATGTGCAGAAGCCGGACAAGACCCGTTTGACAAACCTCGTAGCCGATATGCTCACAGCTCGTGGCTACACCGAGATTATGTCGAACTCGCTCACCAAGACCGCCTACTACGAGGGATTATCGAGCTACCCCGTAGAGCACTGCGTGAAGATTATGAATCCGCTATCGGCTGATTTGGGTGTTATGCGTCAGACCCTGTTGTTCAACACAATGGAGGCTGTGCAGCTCAACGCAAACCACCGCAATGGCGACTTGAAGATCTACGAGTTCGGAAATTGCTACTTCTACAAAAAGGCTGAGGCAAAGGAGGGCGAGGAGACTACACCATTGGCATCCTACTCGGAGAACTACCGCCTGGCTCTCGCAGTTACAGGCTTGGCCACTCCGCAGTCGTGGAATCAGAAGGCAGAGCCGGCATCGTTCTACACATTGCGCGCAGCAGTCGAGTTGTTGCTCCGTCGTTTCGGTTTGAACATCTACGCTCTGCGTACCGAGCCACTCGATAGCGATCTGTTTGGCGATGCTGTGGAGTTGTATGTAAACAACAAACCATTTGTACAGATGGGTCAGGTGAATGCCAAGATTTGCAAGGCGTTCGATTTGAAGCAGGATATATTCTTCGCAGAGATCGACTTCGATATGCTCTTGAAGGCTACACGCAAGCACAAGGTTGCCGCAACCGAGTTGTCGAAGTACCCTGAGGTTAAGCGTGACTTGGCTCTCCTTGTTGACAAGAGTGTTTCGTTTGCCCAGCTTCGTGCTACAGCATTTGCCACCGAGAAGAAGCTCCTCAAGAGCGTCTCGTTGTTCGATGTATATGAGGGAGACAAGCTGCCGGAGGGTAAGAAGTCGTATGCCCTCTCGTTCATACTCGAGGATAAGAACCAGACCCTCAACGACAAGACCATCGAGCGCACTATGTCGGCACTGCAGTCGGCATTCGAGCACAAGCACGGTGCACAGATTCGATAACTTAAAACAAAAAATGCAATGAAGAAATTCATCCTTTTAGCCCTTGTTGCTATCACTATTTCGTCGTGTAGCAAAGTTGACTACAAAGATCCTAACGCCCCTATCGAGAAGCGTGTTGAGAGCTTGCTCTCGCAGATGACCCTCGAGGAGAAGGTGGGACAGATGAATCAGTTCTGCGGTGTTGTTCACGTATCGAATATGGACAAGAAGGCGCAGGCAGACAATCAGGATGCACAGGGCTACTACCCAGGCATCAATGCTGACACTCTGCGCAAGTGGACAAAGCAGGGTCTTATAGGCTCGTACCTCCACGTATTGACACCCGAGGAGGCAAACGAATTGCAGCACTTGGCAATGGAGTCGCGACTCGGCATTCCATTGATTCTGGGTATCGATGCGATTCACGGAAACTGCCTTGCACCTGACAACACCTCCTACCCTACCAGCATTGGTCAGGCTTGTTCGTTCGACACCGAGATGGCATACAAGATTGCTCGTCAGACCGCCAAAGAGATGCGTGCAATGAATATGCATTGGACCTTCAACCCGAATATCGATGTTGCTCGCGATGCCCGTTGGGGACGAGTAGGCGAGACCTTTGGCGAGGACCCGTATCTGGTAGGTCAAATGGGATTGGCACTCATAGAGGGTTATCAAGGAGATATGCAGGGCGGAGATGATGTGCTGGCCTGTGCAAAGCACCTTATTGCAGGCTCGCAGTCGATAAACGGAGGTAATTCGGTTGCAACTGATGTGTCGGAGCGCACACTCCACGAAATATTCCTACCACCATACGAACTTGCTGTTCGCAGCGGCAAAGTTGGTACATTGATGATGGCTCACAACGAAATCAATGGTGTACCTTGCCATAGCAGCAAGTGGCTTATGGAGGATGTGATGCGAAAGGATTATGGTTTCGACGGCTTCATAGTAAGTGATTGGATGGATATAGAGCGTCTGCACTCACGCCACGAAACAGCATCGAGCCGCAAGGAGGCATTCTACCAGTCGATTATGGCGGGTATGGATATGCATATGCACGGCATTTATTGGAACGAGGAGGTTGTCGAGCTGGTCAAGGAGGGCCGTATCCCTATGAGCAGAATTGATGCTTCGGTACGCCGCATCCTCACCGCCAAGTTCCGTCTCGGTCTATTCGAGAACCCTTATTGCGACATCGAGGAGGGCAAGAAGGTGCGTATGTGCGAGGAGCACCGTGCAACAGCATTGGAGGCAGCACGCAACTCGATTGTACTCGTAAAGAACAATGGTATTCTTCCACTCGACACAAAGAAGTATAAGCGTGTACTCGTAACGGGCATCAATTCTGATGATCAGAACATTATGGGCGATTGGTCAGCACCGCAGCAGCCTGAGAATATCACAACTATTCTCGAGGGTTTACGCGAGGTGGCTCCAAAGACAGAGTTCGTGTTTGTAAATCAGGGCGATACTCCAAAAAGAATGAAGCAGGAGAATGTGGATAAGGCTGCGCGTATTGCTCGCACAACCGACCTCAACATCGTTGTTGCAGGAGAGACAAGCCTTCGCGTTCGCAAGGGATTCAAGACCTGTGGTGAGAATCAGGACCGAGCAACAATCGACCTCTATGGCTTGCAGAAGGATTTGGTACGCAAGGTTGCAGCAAGTGGCAAGCCGACAATTCTCGTTGTCGTAACGGGCCGTCCGAACAGCCTTGTTTGGGAGGATGAAAATCTCCCTGCCATACTCTACGCTTGGGAACCTGGTATGCTTGGCGGTAAGGCTATCGCCGAGATTCTCTACGGCGAGGTCAACCCTTCTGCAAAGTTGGCTATCACCATTCCACGCCACGAGGGACAAATTCAGATGTACTACAACCAAAAGAAGTCCATCAAGCGTTATCGATTGGTTGATATGTCGACAAAGCCGCTCTATGAGTTTGGATATGGTCTTTCGTACACCACCTATGAGTATTCGGACCTTCAGCTCTCGAAGAGCGAGATTGCACCAAACGAGAATATTGAGGCAAGCGTAACTATAAAGAATACGGGCGCGCGCGAGGGCGTGGAGATTGCACAGCTCTATATCCGAGACTGCATCTCGGATGTAACTCGTCCCGTAAAGGAGTTGAAGGGCTTCGAGCGCGTTGCGTTGAAGGCGGGCGAGAGCAAGCGCATCACCTTCACACTTACACCAGAACACCTGCGCTACTACAATCTCGAAATGGAGCGTGTGGTCGAGCCTGGAACATTCCAAGTGATGGTCGGCGGCTCATCGCGCAACAAAGACCTCTTAACGGCCGAGTTTGAAGTAAAGAAATAAGCACAAGCAACGCTAACACAAACAATTATGAAAAAATTAATGGTTTGTTTGGTGGTAATTACCACATTCGTATCCTGCTCGGACAATCTTCCAAAGCAGATTGGAGCATTGCGTCAGAAGTCGCTCTCGGAGGTACATAACGATCTGGCAATCGGTTGTGAAACCCTCGACCGCGACTATGCCGATTACCACAAATACAAAGAGTATCTCGAGCCACTTGGAATGCGCTATATCCGCTTGCAGGCGGGCTGGGCAAAGACCGAGAAGGTGAAGGGTGTCTACGATTTTGCTTGGCTCGATGCTATTATTAATGATGCCGTATCTCGTGGTTTGGAGCCTTGGCTGGAGCTCTCCTATGGCAACCCTATCTACCCTGGTGGCGGAACAATATTTCTAAAAGGTGGCTGGCCTCGTTCAAAAGAGGCGGTTGCTGCTTGGTTGCGTTGGACTAGAGCTAGCGCCGAGCGTTATAAGGGCAAAGTTCATCAATGGGAGATATGGAACGAGCCTGACAATGTTGTTCGCAAGGGCGGCGGAATCGCCTCCGAAATTGTCGATTTGACAATTGCTTCGGCTCGAATCATCAAGGAGGTTGACCCTGAGGCAAAGATTGCTGCATTTGGTTTGGCGGGACCTCGCCGTGTGGCATCTAACGAGGCTATTATTGCCGACTTGACAAAGAAATTGAAGGCTAACAACGAGGAGCACCTCATCGATTGGATTACCTATCACGGTTATCAGTATATCCCAGAGGAGAGCTACTTCACCGATGGCGATTCGTTGCGTGCAATTCTCAAGCGCCACGACTACAATGTTGCTATTTGGCAGGGCGAGTGTGGAGCCCCTTCGGTTGGCTATATGGGCGGCGCGCTCTCCGAGTGCGATTGGAACGAGCAGACACAAGCGAAGTGGGATATCCGCAAGATGATGAACGACCACGGAAATGGTGTTCGTACAAGCATATTCTCGATTGCCGATATGAACTATGGTGGCAATGACGCTATCAAGATTAAGAACCTCAAGGGTATTCTTGCAACCAGCAATGACAACAAGGTGAGAAGACCTAAGATGGCATACTCTGCAATTCGCAACTTTGTTTCAGTATTCGACAACCTCAACAAGGTGTGCAAGAGTGCGGGCATCGAGATCTCTGCACCTATCTACAATGCCGAGTCGAAGGTGGTGCACTACCTCTTCGAAGATGATGAGACCGCGTTGCACTCGCTTGTTGTATGGCAGGGCGGAAATATCCCCTACTACACCTTGTGCAACGGATATGCAGAGATTTCTATCAAGAATTTCAACTGCAAGGAGCCTGTATGCATCGACCTGTTAACAGGTGTTGTCTACGACCTTCCACACCGCAAGTTCGGTGAGAACTTCAAGTTCAAGAGCGTACCTTACTATGACTCGCCTATGGTCATCTGCGACAAGTCGCTCGTAGATATATTGCCCTTAAAATAGACTAATTATCAAAGCAGGTAACACCATAATTGCATACAAATAAAATAATCCCAAGAGCCATTCGGACTCTTGGGATTATTTCATATTGGAATCTCACCTTCTATCGCATACCTCCTGTTACTTTGATTACCTCTCCCGTAATGTAGGAGGACATATCGCTTGCGAGGAAGAGCGCCACATTGGCAATCTCGTCGGCTGCACCCATACGGCCAAGTGAGACCGAGGAGATGATAGCCTGTTTGGTGGCATCGTTCAGTTTGTCGGTCATATCGGTGGTTATAAAGCCCGGAGCGATGGCATTGACACGCACATTGCGCGAGCCGACCTCCTTGGCAATCGATTGAGTGAGTCCAATCAAACCCGCCTTCGAAGCGGCATAGTTACACTGCCCCGCATTTCCATTTGTGCCCACCACTGACGACATATTGATAATCACACCCGAGCGACGACGAATCATAGCAGGAACTACCGCGTGGGTAAAGTTGAATGCCGACTTGAGGTTGGTGTCGATAATCGAGTCCCACTGCTCCTCGCTCATACGGAGCATAAGTGTATCCTTGGTCTGACCAGCATTATTCACCAAAATATCAAGCACACCAAACTCGGCAATGGTCTGCTCGACCACTTTGTGCGCATCGGCAAAATCGGCTGCATTCGATGCAAAACCCACTGCACGCACGCCTAAAGCCTCGATTTCGGCTACGAGCGACTCGGCAGCAGCAACAGAGGAGAGGTATGTAAAAGCGACATTTGCGCCCTGCTCGGCAAAGCGCAAAGCTATGGCGCGACCTATTCCACGGGTTGCACCTGTAACGAGTGCAACTTTTCCTTCAAGTAGTTTCATTGTGTAAAATGTTTATAAGTTTAGGACAAATATAGTGATTATTTCTGAAAAATGTAGTAATTTCGCACAGCGAAATGTTTCAACAACATTGGCAGCTATAAAACACGAATAAAAACACAAACAAAATAGTTACTAAAATGAGAAAGGACAATCAGATTTTCGACCTTATCTCCGAGGAGCGCAGCCGTCAGATGCGAGGCATCGAGCTCATCGCTTCGGAGAACTTTGTTAGCGAGCAAGTGATGAACGCAATGGGTTCGGTTTTGACCAACAAGTATGCCGAGGGCTACCCAGCAGCTCGTTACTACGGAGGTTGCGAGGTTGTAGACAAGGTGGAGAGTCTTGCCATCGAGCGTCTTTGCCAGCTCTATGGCGCAGAGTATGCCAATGTTCAGCCACACTCGGGCGCACAGGCAAATATGGCGGTATTCTTCGCAGTACTCAAGCCAGGCGACACCTTCCTCGGTTTGAATCTCTCGCACGGAGGTCACCTCTCGCACGGATCGGCAGTGAATATGTCGGGTATGTACTTCAACGCAGTAGACTACTCGGTACGCGAGGAGGATGGTCGTGTAGACTACGACGAGATGGAGCGCAAGGCGATGGAGCACAAGCCAAAGCTTATCGTGGGTGGTGCTTCGGCCTATTCGCGTGAGTGGGACTACAAGCGTATGCGCGAGATTGCCGACAAGGTTGGCGCATTGCTTATGATTGATATGGCACACACCGCAGGTTTGATTGCGGCAGGCGTGTTGGAGAACCCTGTAAAGTATGCCCACATCGTAACCTCAACCACTCACAAGACATTGCGTGGTCCTCGTGGTGGTATCATCTTGCTCGGCAAGGATTTCGACAATCCGTGGGGCTTGACCACTCCAAAGGGTGTGGTGAAGAAGATGTCGCAGATTCTCAACTCGGCAGTATTCCCAGGTATTCAGGGAGGTCCACTCGAGCACGTTATCGCAGCCAAGGCTGTAGCCTTCGGTGAGGCTCTCACTCCAGAGTACAAGGAGTATCAGCAGCAGGTGGTACGCAACTCGCAGGCACTCGCAGCAGCACTTCTCTCGCGCGGCTACAACATCGTATCGGGCGGCACAGATAACCACCTCATCCTTGTGGACCTTCGCACCAAGTTCCCTGAGTTGACAGGTAAGGTTGCCGAGAAGGCCCTCGTTGCAGCAGACATAACCACCAACAAGAATATGGTGCCATTCGACTCGCGCTCGCCATTCCAGACTTCGGGCTTGCGTTTCGGAACTCCGGCCATCACCACTCGTGGTTTGAAGGAGGATAAGATGGAGTATATCGCAGAGCTCATCGACCGAGTTTTGTGCGATCCCGAGAACGAGGAGAACATCGCAGCAGTACGCAAGGATGTCAACGCTCTGATGGAGAGCTACCCTCTCTTTGCGTGGTAAAAAAACTACAAAACAGAGAATATATATGAAGAAGATATTTTCGATTTTGTCGATGGCGGTAGCGATGCTTGTCTCGACAACTGCATCTGCACAGATTACAGGTGTAGAGTTGGCTCGCAAGCAACAAGGCTCTGAATTTCAAACAAACAAGAATGACCAACCAATTCGCTATGTCGATATAGAGTCGCAAGTTGTAGTTTGTGGTGGAGGTCTTGCAGGCATCTGTACTGCGGTGTCGGCTGCTCGTCACGGTTCGCAGGTAATCCTTATTCAGGACCGTCCGATGCTTGGTGGTAACGCTTCGAGTGAGATGCGTATGGGTATCGTCGGCACGCGAGAGGACCAATATCAAGAGGCCGGTATTTTAGAGGAGATGCAATGCCGCAACTTCTACTACAACCCATTGCAACGCTACACACTTTGGGACGATGTTATGTATTCTACCGTTGTCGAGGAGAAAAATATCAAACTTTTACTCAACACTTCGGTACGCGATGTAGTGATGAACGGTAAGGAAATTACTGCTGTAAAGTGCTGGAACAGCAACAATTACACCGAGTACACCATCAAGGGAAAGTTATTTGTAGATTGTACAGGCGATGGCATTCTTCGAATCTCAGGAGCGGAGTATCGTCGTGGTACCGAGGCTAAGGGAACATACAATGAGAAGTATCTTTCAAATGAAGTTGCAAACAATACAACAATGGGTAACTCTATTTTAATGCAGTTGCGCAGAACAACAGAGCATCACCCATTTAAGGCCCCCGATTGGGCTTATCACTTCACAGACGAAGATTTCAACTACGACACTCCGAAATCGACAATTCCGGGAGTAAAGATTCACTACAAATATCTCCATCAGGTACACGACAATAATTTCTGGTGGATTGAGTGTTCGGGCAAGGGCTACGACACTATCTTCGACGCAAACGAGATTCAGTTCGAGTTGAAGAAGATTGCATACGGCGTATGGGAGTATCTCAAAAACCACTCAAACGGCGTGGCTCGTGATTTCGATTTGGTATGGGTTGGTTCTATCCCGGGCAAGCGTGAATCTACTCGTTATGTTGCACCTCACACCCTCACCGAGCAAGATATTCTCTCGGGTGGTCACTTCGAGGACAATGTTGCATACGGAGGTTGGGGACTTGATGACCACAACCCTAACGGATTCTTCAACAGAGGTCCTGCGGGGTATGACTACGCCGTAAAACAAGGCTACGGAATCCCGTTTGACTGCCTCTATTCAGTAAATGTTCCAAACTTGATGTTTGCAGGTCGCGATATCTCGACCTCGCATATGGCATTCTCGGCCACTCGCGTAATGGCAACGTGCGCACTTATCGGCCAGGCCGTCGGAACTGCTGCCGATATGATTATTGACAAGGGCATCACCCCTGCCGAGCTTCGCAAGAACCACATCAAGGAGTTGCAGGATAAGTTGGAGGATGACGACTGTATGCTGCCATATCGTTGGCGCAAAATATACCCTCTCACTGCTGCCGCAAAGACTCTCGCAAAGAACGAGCCTATGCGTAACGGTATCGACCGCGAGTGGAATGGCGAGGATAACGGCGTTTACGCAGGTGTTGGCGAGACTCACCTCGCATATACTTGGGATAAGCCAATCACCGCTTCGGGCGTTCGTTTCATCTTCGACTCGGATTTGAAGGTTCGTGGCAAGCGTATGCGTAAGTTGGAGGAGACTACCGAACGAGCAAAGATGCCTACCGAGATGGCGAAAGATTTCCACGTCGAGGTACGCATACCGGGTACAAACGAGTGGAAGACCGTTGCGACTGTAAAGGAGAACTATCGTCGTTTGGTTAAGTTGGATTTCGATGCTGTTAAGACCGACGCTGTACGTATTGTTGTTGATAAAACTTGGGGTGCAGAGAAGGCTCACATCTTCGCATTCGATGTTAAGTAGGAAATCAACTTTTAATACATATACACTTTAAACAAAAAAATTATGAAAAAACTCTTTTCAGTTTTGTCGATATTCGTAGCTATGCTTGTCTCGACAACCGCGTCGGCTCAGATTACAGGTGTAGAGCTTATGCGCGAGAAGCAGGGCTCGGCATTCCAGACAAACAAGAATGACCAAGTTATCCGCCAAGTAGAGATGGATGCACCAATCGTAGTATGCGGTGGTGGTCTTTCGGGACTCTGCGCAGCAGTTGCTGCAGCTCGTCACGGCTCGCAGGTTATCCTCATTCAGGACCGACCAATGCTCGGTGGTAACACCTCGAGCGAGATGCGTATGGGTATCGTGGGTGTTCGCGAGGACCAGTGCCAGGAGGCCGGTATTATGGAGGAGATGCAGTGCCGCAACTTCTACTACAACCCATTGCAGCGTTACCCATTGTGGGACGATGTGATGTACTCGACTGTTGTGGAGGAGAAGAACATCCGTCTTTTGCTCAACACATCGGTACGCGATGTTGTGATGAATGGCAAGGAGATAGCAGCGGTAAAATGCTGGAACAGTAACAATTACACCGAATACACCATCAAGGGTAAGCTCTTCTTGGATTGTACCGGTGATGGTATCCTCCGTCTTTCGGGAGCAGAGTATCGTCGTGGTACCGAGTCGAAGAGCACCTATAACGAGTCGTATGTGACCAACGAGGAGTCAACCAACCACACAATGGGTAACTCTATCCTCTTGCAGTTGCGCAAGACCTCGGAGCACCACCCATTCCACGCTCCAGAGTGGGCATACCACTTCACCGACGACGACTTCAACTACGAGACTCCAAAGTCGACACTTCCAAACCAGAAGCTCAACTACAAGATTATCTGGCGTGCACACGACAACAACTTCTGGTGGGTTGAGTGCTCAGGTATCAAGTTTGACACCATCTTTGATGCTAACGAGATTCAGTACGAGCTCAAGAAGATTGGCTACGGTATTTGGGAGTATATGAAGAACCATCCGGATGGTCGTTGCCGCGACTACGAGCTGGTATGGACAGGCTCTATCCCTGGCAAGCGTGAGTCGATTCGCTATGTCGCTCCTCACACCCTCACCCAGCAGGATGTTCTCTCGGGTGGACACTTCGAGGATGTAGTGGCATACGGAGGTTGGACCCTCGATAACCACGACTCGAATGGTTTCCACAACAAGGGTTTGGCATCGATTGAGTACTACATTCCACAGGGCTATGGTATTCCTTTCGACTGCCTCTACTCGGTTAATGTTCCAAACCTTATGTTCGCAGGTCGTGATATCTCGGCTTCGCATATGGCATTCTCGGCAGTTCGTGTTATGGCAACTTGCGCCCTTATGGGTCAGGCTGTGGGTACTGCTGCCGATATGATCATCGACAAGGGCATCACCCCTGCCGAGCTTCGCAAGAACCACATCAAGGAGTTGCAGGATAAGCTCGAGGACGACGACTGTATGTTGCCATATCGCTGGCGCAAGATTTCACCACTCACCGCTTCAGCAAAGACATTGGCCGAGAACGAGCCTATGCGTAACGGCATCGACCGCGAGTGGGAAGGTCAGGACAATGGTGTCTATGCCGCAGTTGGTGAGACTCACCTCGCCTACACCTGGGATAAGCCTATCAAGGCTTCGGCTGTGCGCCTTATCTTCGATTCGGACTTCAAGGTGCGTGGCAAGCGTATGCGTAAGTTGGAGGAGACCACCGACCGCGTACCTATGCCAAAGGAGATGGTCAAGAAGTTCCACGTTCAGGTGCGCGTACCTGCCGCCAACAAGAAGCAGCAGAAGGAGTATGCAGCGAACCCTGAGGCTGGCGAGTGGAAGACCGTAGCAACCGTTGACGAGAACTTCCGTCGCCTTGTAAATGTATCGTTCGATGCAGTCGAGACCGATGGCGTTCGTATCGTAGTCGACAAGATTTGGGGTGCCGACAAGGCTCACATCTTCGCATTCGATGTGAAATAACCCAACGACAAACAGAATGATAAATGCCGAGCAAATGTGTACTGACCCCAAAAAGTTGGACTGATTATTAAATAGATTTACTGGTAAAGAGTTCGGTATTGCACCGGACTCTTTCCGTTTAATTTTAGTTTAATACGGTCGTTATTATAGTAGTTAATATACTTTCGCAACTCTTGTTTGAAAACTTCCATATCCGAAAACTGCTGCAAATATAGCAATTCAGATTTCATAATGCCAAAAAAGTTTTCCATCACAGCATTATCCAAGCAGTTTCCCTTTCTCGACATACTCTGCGTTATGCCATACTTTTTCAGCGTCTGTTGGTACTGCATATGCTGATAGTGCCACCCCTGATCCGAGTGCAGTATCACTCCGCTTGTATACTTAATCTTTCGCTTTGCCGAGTGCATCATATCCATTACCATCTTCAAATCAGGTCGGT
>JAFVOR010000095.1 GCA_017505725.1 Alistipes sp. | reverse complement strand
TGGGTGCGATGTGTTGGAGATTTCCATCTTATACACGGGATAGGTTTCGCCGTTCACCTCGATGGTCTCTTTTGTCGAAACGGCGGACCTGCACAAAAACACGTGGTCATTCGACATATCCTTGAATGCCACTAAACGATAATTCTCTGGATGAATTCCCTTTTTCATCTTGAATGTGTTTTTTGTTAATTAAGTACTTAATTGCAATAATGCGGTGCAAAGGTAGGAATTTTTTTTGAATTACAACACTTTGCGTCGATTTTTCGTGAAAATAATTGTTTCCCCAGCAATTACTACCCCAAAAAACAAAAGTGAAGACGCTGAGTCCTCACTTTTGTTCGAATGAAATATTTATGCTCTATTTCTTGAGCTTGAGAGCCGATCTCTTGACGAGCAAGATTGGCGAATCCCACATCGGAAGGCCCGAGCAGATGACATTGCCACCCTCCTTGCCACCGCGCGAGATTACAGGACGAAGGTCGTGAACATAGCCTGTGATAGGCTCAACATATACCAAGTTGTCTACATCGAAGCCGAGCAACTCCACCGATACATTGTCCTTGTCGAGCTGGTCGGTCGGTGTGAGGTCGCTGTACCACAACATTGCACCGATAACCTCGCCCTCCTTGTTTGCAAGACCTACGCTTGCCACCTTACGGTTGCAGTATGCCTTGACCTCGACCTTTGCAGGCTGGATGCCGTCGTGCAAGAGGCTCGAGAGGTGCTGAACACCATAGTATGCAGGGCGCTTGTACATAGGCTCGTGCAAGAGGTTCATACGCACCATACCGAACGACTGAATCATATTAGGGTACTGCAAGTCGACAAATGTAAAGATCGACGACGGAACATTGTTGGCAAAGTCGTTTGCCATACGGCGCAAATCCCACTTCACCTGCTTGAACTCGCTCCACTCCTTGTACTTGAGGGCGTGGCCGAACTCGAGGATTGCAGGGCAACCGCTCTCACCCTGGAAGATGTCGAGACGCTCGTCGAACGACTTTACGGTAGCACGCAAAGCCTTGATGCGCTCGGTGGCGTTGTCCGGATTCTCGAAGTAGACGTGGTACGACACGCGGTCCAACACATTGAGCTTCTTCTTTTTCTTGAGGATCTCGAGCACCTGAGCGATGTAGTCACACATATAGTTCTTGCAGAGACCGAATGCGAGAATCTCAGCCTTTGGATTCTCCTTGCGGATAATCTCGCCTGTGTGGATGAGGAGGTTTGCCACAACCTCAGGAGTGTTGGCCTTCTTGCCATCAGGCTCGTTCCACACCTCATACATCATCACCTTGTCGCCATAGTGACGCACGATGGCACGCACATAGTTGTCCCACGCCTTCATAGTCTCATCGTCGGTCCAGATCGATGAGTTGAGGGTCACGCCATCCTTGCTGTAGATAGGGTTTCCGTAGCTGAGGCTCAACCAAGGCTTCATACCCTGCTCGATAACGCCATTGACGTGCTCGTCGAGCCAGGTGAAGTCGTATACGCCCTTCTGCTTCTCGCACTTTGCCCATCCACTCTGCAAGCGAGCCCAGCCTACTCCGAGAGGGCCGAGCAGGTGCTTGTAGTTGGCGAATGTTGCGTAGTCGCGGTCGAGAGTCTCGCAACCGATAGACCAGCGGGTGCGGTTGGCGTTGTCGGGATTCGACACATCGAGTCTACCCACCTGTGGCAGCATTGTGTGGTGCATCTTGAACTTCTCGTAGGCAACCTCGGGGTGCTTACGCTTTGGTGGCACATAGGCGAATGCCGCAGGCACGATGAATGCTGCGAGCAAAAGTGCAGTGATAATTCTTTTCATAATGTTTTTGTCTTTATAGGTTTTTGTTTTTTAGTTTTGTCCACTGTGGTGCAAATATAGATTTTTTTTTCGGTTATTGCAAATGTGTGAATATTTTTCGTTACCTTTGTGAAGAGTTTAATTCTGTGAATACTTGAAAACTAAAACATAGATTTACAATGAAGAAGAATGCAATTTTATGGATGTTGGCAGTTGTTGCGGTGGCCTTTTCGTGTACTACCGACGCAACCCACGACCTCGGCGTTGGTTTGGGCAATGACGGAGGTCTGACAGAGGTTACCCTTTCGCTCGAGGAGTCGCGTACTCAGCTCGGTGAGAAGGCTGGTGAGGTTTATCCACTCCTTTGGAGCGAGGGCGATCAGATTTCGATCAATGGCGTAGCTTCGACTGCTCTTAGCGCAAGTGAGGCCGGTGCTGCAAGTGCAACCTTCTCGGTTGCGGGCAACCCTACCAAGCCTTACTGCATCGCATACCCTGCAGCCCCTGCGGGTCAGGTGCTCTTTGCTGACAAGCAGGCTCACGCAAGCAACACAACCTTCGGCTCAGGCGTATCAACAATGTATGCCTATACCGAGGATGGCTTGGGCGTTCAGCTCAACCACCTCACAGGCGTATTGAAGATTGGTGTTGTCGGTTCGGCTAAGTTGGTATTGGCGCAGATTTCTACCGTTGACCGCAAGCCTATTGCAGGTGCTTTCGACTTCGACTTTGAGAAGGGCGAGGCAGCGGCTACTTCGGCATCGAAGGAGGTTATCGAGTATTCGTTTGGCGAGGGCGTTCAGCTCTCGAGCGAGCCTACCTATATCCACGCAGCAGTTCCTGCGGGAGTTTACGATGAGTTGTACGTTACTCTCTATGACGAGGAGGGTGGCGTGATGTACGCAACCGTCAAGGCTGATACGACCAAGCCGTTGGTTGCGGGTAATGTGCGTGAGTTCTCGAGCTCGATTGCATACGCAGCTACCGACAAGGTGTTCGTAGTAAAGGATGTTGCTTCGTTGAGAGCATTTGCCGAGCAGGCAGCCACTTTGGAGAAGGATGTTCTCTTCGTTGCCGATGTCGATTTGACAGGCGAGGCTTGGACTCCAATCGAAGGTTACTCAAAGACTGTTCGCGGTAACGGTTACGCCATCAAGGGCTTGACCGCTCCATTGTTCGGCACTACAAACGCATCGATCAAGGGCTTGCACCTTCGCGATGTAAATATCAATGTCAACGGACTTCTCCACGCCGGCGCATTGGCTTGTACTATCACGGCAACAGATACCATTAGTCCGGTGGTTGAGCACTGCTCGGCATCGGGAACTATCAGTGTCAACAACGAGGAGTTGACTATCCCCGAGGGTGCAGCGGAGACTCGCGTAAATGTTGGTGGATTGGTTGGAGTTGCATATGGTGTGGTATTTGAGTCGTGCCGCAACAGTGCGAAAATTACAATCACAAAACCTCTTGCAGATGCTCAGGCCGTTCAATTTACGCAGAGTTTTGGTGGTATCGTAGGCCGTGTACACGTCTTCACAAAGAGTGATGCCACTACGATTACCTCCTATGTGAACAAATCGACCAATAGCGGCAATTTGACATTTGGACACAGCACAGCTGCAGAGCCTTACCTCTATATGGGTGGTATTTTGGGACTTTCGGGCGAAGACAATGTTTCGGGTCATGTCAGCAACTCGATAAATACCGGTAAACTCTCTGCTAACAATAAGATCTACTCCCTCTACTTGGCAGGTATTGTTGGTTATGCAAGGTGTGTTACCAACCAAGCGGATCTGATGCCTGTTTTCGAGAACAATATCAATCGTGGTGAAATAGAGGTTAAGGAGGAGACTGTAATAACGAATATTGTTAATGTCGCAGGTATTGGCGGTAGAACAAACAGTTGCGCGCATAGGAATTCGCACAACTACGGAACTATAAACCTCCTCAAGGGTTCGGTTGCCAGCGGTACTATTGACATTGCTGGTGTTGCGGCATATGTTGTATATAGTGATACCTCCAGCGGTTACAAGATTGCTTTTAATGTCGAGGATTGTTCGAACAATGCTCCCATCAATGTAGGTTTGGGACGCCCAGGTACTACAGCCGGTACTGTCCGTATTGGCGGCATTATAGCCTACGCTCAAGCTCGCTGCTACCGCAATGTAAACAACAAGGAGGGAACAATCACCGTTTCGGGTGATTTCTACACCAGTGCCCAGCGTGCTACGGCCTCCAATGAATACAAGAACGGAAACTATGTTATCGGCGGACTTTACGGTTACAAGACTGAGGGCCGTATCTACGGAGGTGCAAACTACGGCGACATTACCGTCAGCGGTAATTGGACTGAGAAGAGTACCAAGACCATATCGCAGTTGCGTGTTGCAGGTATCGTAGGATACCTCTCTACTAACACCGAGCAGAGCGACACCATAGTTGCTGAAGGTAAGATTACCATCTCGGGAACTTTCGGCTGCGAGGTGAACGTTGGAGGTCTGATTGGTTTAACCTATGCTAGTCAGGGAACCGACACCTGCGATACCGATATCGAGGTTAGCGGAACGCTCAACGGAGGCCTTGTTGCCGGTGGTCTCGTAGCATTGACAAGATTGGGATACACCACCTCCACATACAACGGATCGATTACCGTTACCGAGGATGCCACAATCGGCACCAGATGTTTCCTTAGCGGTGGTATCGGATGGTTGGTTGACTATAGCACTTCATCAGGATATAGTATCAGTGGCTTGACCAATAATGGTAATATCACAATGGCGGGTACAGCTAATTGCTCATTGCAGACTGGTGGTCTTATTGCAGCAACAACAATCGAAACGAATGCGAAGGCTCACACTTGCAGCAACTTGACCAACCTCGGAAATATCACCGTCAGCGGATCGACCAAGGCTTGCTACATATCGGGAGTGGGACAGCGTAGCACCGGAAACGCCACTTCGCTCGTGAATGGCGATCCGAATGACCCAACCAAGGGTGTACTTACATTCTCGGGTAACACAACAGGTGAAACACGACTCTATATGTCGGGCGTAATGTACGATTTTGATGGTAATGCAACCACTTGTGCAAACTATGCTCCTATCAACATCTCAGGAAACACAGGTTATACACTCCACTGCGGAGGTCTTTCGGCTTCATTCGTAAACCCGGACAAAACCTGGACCGAGTGCTGTAACTATGGTAAGATAACCCTCTCGGGCGAGGTAGGATCGGAATCTATCACAGGTTCGGATACGGGTGCAGATACCTTTGTGGGTGGATTGTGCGAGTTGGTTACCGAATCTACATCTTTGCGTACCTTTGTACGATGTGTAAACTATGGCGACATCGAGTTTACCGAGACCTTCAAGAGTGCTAATGCAATGCGTTCGGCAGGCTTCTATGCTCGTCAGGAGAATGCCGGTGCGGTAGTGTTGGAGGATTGTGCAAATGTGGGAAATGTCACATTCAACGGTGTTGGAAGTTCTCGCTCTGGCGGTAACTTCAAACTCGCTGGTGGTATAGCAGGTTTGGACAAGTCGACCGTCACCATCATAGGCTCATTCATCAACCGCGGTAATATTACCGTAGGCGGTGGAAATAGTCGAAGCTCTGTATATGTAGGCGGCGTATTCGGTCAGTATTCAGAGACTTGTTCGGTGGTGAAAGGCGGTGATGGCGATGTGGTGGTTGCCAACACAGGTGATATTACATTTACCGGTTCCGCAAAGTCAAGTTTGCGAGTTGGAGGAGTCTTTGCCACCATTAACGAGACGGCTGTTTTGGACAACAACATTAAGTTGGTAAATGCAGGCGATCTAACAGTGACCGGAAGCTTTGGTGCGGATGGTACTGCATATGTAGGAGGTATCGCTTCGAACTTCATAAAAGTGGCTAATGCCGAGTCGTATAGTGAGATCACTGCATACTATATGAAGGATGGCGAGGTTGCTTCGTACACAGGAGTGGGTATAATCGCAGGTGGAGCTCGTGGCGAGTCTACCTTAGTTACCAATTGCAAAGTGGGTGGCGGAATTTACAACTACAATGTCGAGGATGATACTCACGAATTGCAACGCGTTACTGCGTCGAACTTCCACGACTTCATCTATGGTAGTGGCAAGGATACCGATTGGACAGGCACCGACAACTACGATGGTTGCTCGCATCTTGCAAAAAGACCTACTATTGAATAACCTCTAAAAAAGTTACGATTATGAAGAGCTATCAAAAGCCGGAAATTGAGATTTTCGACATCGTAGCCGAGAGGGGCTATGGTGATAGTGTCGGTTTGCCGGGTTTCGGCACCGAGAACGACGAATTGATATACTAAAAAAGATTTCGCGAGGTTTGCGCCTCGCGAATCTTTTTACTACCTTTGCCCTTGTAAAAAAAAGCACGAACAATGGATATAGCACAACAGAAACGCAAGGAGAATATCGCCGAGTACATCCTCTATTTGTGGCAGATCGAGGATTTGCTGCGCGCATTGCAGTTTTCGCCCGAGGCGATCTACTCCACACTTGTAAAACCTCGTCAACTCGATCACGCCCACGAGCAGATGCTCTTGGCGTGGTATCTCGACATTGCCAACCTCCTGGTTGAGGAGAAGAAGGAGGAGTCGGGCCATCTCAACCATACGCTACACCTCATTCACGACCTGCACGATTTGCACCTGCGACTGATGCAGCAGCAGGAGTTGGGCGAGGATTATCGTCACCGCTATGCCGAGTTGGCGGAGCACCTATCATCACTCCGCTCACGCCTCGGCAAGGAGAGCGAGATGAGCGACACCGAACTCTGTTTCCGCGCTCTCTATGCGTCGTTGCTCTATCGCATCAAGGGCGAGGGCGAGCAGGCCATAGCCGACACTCTGGCTGTGGTTTCTCCCGTCATCGCTTCCCTCACCGACTACTATCACAAGGTCGAACGTGGCGAGGTGGATCTCTTCAAGGAGTAATATAGGTATATCGAGATTTCCTCCACAAAAGATGGGGATGGCCAATTTCTTAGCCATCCCCTTCTTGTTTAGAGGGTTGCGGGAACTCCGACGGTGGTCACGGCGCAACGATATTAAGGGTTATTAAGGGCTATTAAAGGCTATTAAGGTGGCGCTACGAGCAAAAAAAACTTTAACCACCCTTAACACCCCTTAATCACCCTTAACGACCATAGAGGAATAGTAAGAGTTTGGGGGATAGGTAACATACCTTTACTAAGAAAGGGGGCTTGACTGCCCCCCTTTTCTTAGTAAATAAGTTCGTCATTTTCCGTTCCGAAGCCCGGCAGTCCGACGCTATCGCCATAGCCGCCCTCGACAGCCATATCGACGATGTAAAATTCTGGTTTCAAATAGTTATTCATAATCGTATATGGTGTTTAGGGATTATTCGTTAGCCGGTGCGATTGGCGAAGATGCGAGATAGGTGTTGCCATCGTAGTTCTCGATGCCACTCCAATTAACCGATTTACCGTAGATATACTTGTAGAAGTTCGACGCAGAGATCTTTGTCTCGGTAGTTGCATCCTCCTCCTCGTCGTATTCTACCATATACTTGCCACCTACTGCGCAATTGGTCACCTTGTTGGTCTCTGTGCGAGCAGATCCTGTGATCATACCCACAGAAGGGAATGCAGGTGCTTCGATAGTGCAGTATACCTGAGCGTTGTCGATGTAACCTCCCGAGATACCTGCGATACCACCAATACCATTCTGTGTATATTTGTTGTCGTACTCACCCTCGCAGATAATCTCACCGGTGTTGATCAACTTACCATCAGTGATAACTGGTGCGCTGCCCTGCATATAACCTGCGATACCACCCAACTGCACAGCATTCTTGCAGTAGCCTGCGAACTTGATAGTTCCGGTATTCACCACATCGCCGGTCCACGATGGATTGGCTTCGTTTGAGAATACGATGCTGGAAGCCACTACTCCGAACAGACCGCCCATATCAACGAAGCAGCGGTTTTGCATAGTGTCGTCCTTTACATAAGTACCATTGTTTTTACCCTCGAAGATGATGTCACCCGAGTTGGTGAATCCGTTGAGGATTATAATTCGAGTGTTACCGGTAGCAGTACCATAGATACCACCAAGCGAGGTGTATTGGGTATCGGAAGCAGTACCCTTGATGATGATATCACCGCTGTTGCTACAACCATCGAAGATGTTGTAAACCTCCTCGCCAGTCTTTGCACTCTTCTCGAGTTTACCTACAAGACCTCCCCAACGAGTCTGACAACCTACTTTAGCCTTCTCGCCGAGTGTGAAGTTACCTGTGTTGTGGCAGTCGATGTATGTCAACTTCGCACCACTATCGTAAACCAAACCTCCGATGAAGTTGTTGGTTGCAATCTCGGCATTTACGGTGATGTCGCCGTGGTTCGAGTTGCGGGTACGGGTGTAGTTGTTGTTCAGTGTGATACAACCTGCACCATAGAGTGTGTGACCAATCTTACCGTCGATAGTTATATCGGCGTAGTTGGCAATATCAGTCGATGAATCCTTGATAGCCTGTGCTACACCTGCAAAGTGGAGGTGACGGCGTGTTGTAGCATTGAAGTAGATAGTGCCGCTCTCGTAGTTGTAAGCGTTGGTTGTTGTACCACCGAGGAATCCCGATATGCCACCTATCTTCAAATCGTAGAACTCACCACCCTCGACTTTGACAGCGCCATAGTTGTAGACATTGTTGGCCTTTGCTGCGTAGTATTTAGTGCCAACCTCGTGAACATAACCCAAGCAACCTGCCACATAGTGAGCCTGGTTGATCTTACAACTTCCGCCGTAGGTAATTGCAGCACGGTTTGTACAGTTCTCGATAAGGTCGTTCAACTTGGTCGTGCCATCTTCCTTAACAGCAGGAGCATCACCAAGGCAACCGCCTACAAATGTGATAGCGTCGAGGGTTGATTTTCCGACTGTTACGGTACCCAATGCGGTGTTCTCCATATTTGTAGCCTTTGCCGCATAGAGGAGTCCGAGCGAACCGGCTATATAGGTATACAACTTGGTATCGTCGGTAAATGTTGCTGTAGTCTTGCAACCATCACCAATCTTGAGTGGGCCATTGTTGGTCAACTTGTCGGCATTACCGCAAGAGTAAGCCACAGCGCCAGCGATATAGGTCTTTAAGGCACCCCAAGAGACATTGTTTTCGATGGTTACAGCACCATTGTTGGTACACTCGTTATTCTTGTTGATGTAGGCAGCTACACCACCAATCATCAACTGGTCGCCCATCTTCGAGCCCTCCTTGATAGTTACTTTACCATTGTTTACTAACTTGTCATACGAAGGGAATGGTGTGCTGACAGATGCGCCTTGTCCGAGTACACCACCAATACGCAACTGACCTGCGAGGTCGCCAGAGAACACGACATCACCATTGTTGGTTACATTGCGGCAAGGCATATTGGTGTAGCCCGAGATACCACCGAGATTAAGGCGTACCTTTGTCAAGTCGTAGCCCTCAGCGGTAGTCATATTCAAGTTGACATCAATGAGAGCATCATTGCGCGAGTTGTCGATAGCATTAACGGTCTTGTAACCAACCAAACCGGCAACACAGATAGAGTAGTTCGATGTATCTGCGTGGTAGAGTGTACCTGTACAAGTAACCTTACCACCCTCGAGGTTGTTGCAGTTGTCGATATAGTGCTGTGTCCAACCTGCAAGACCTCCTACACGATAGTAGAGGGCTGTGTTGTCGGTAACCAATTCAGCCGGATATGTCTTGCACAATACTGTAACAGGGCCGTTGTTTGAACTGTTGCTGATGCTACCGTGTCCGTCGCCCGGATATGCAGTGCCCGATGGCTGATATCCAATCAAACCACCACAAACGAGTCCACCGCAAGTTGCACTCTCTTCGATGGTTACCGCTCCGTAGTTATGAACATTGTCCAATACGGTTTGGCTACCACAATATCCTACACCACCGGCCAAATATACATATCGCAATGTCAAATCTTTCAAGGTTATATCTCCGTGGTTATAGAAGTGTGAGCCGTTCAATGTACCAATATATCCGAATGTTCCCGAAAGAGATACACCACTGCCCAATTTTCCTGAGATGGTTACATCTCCGTAGTTTGTGATGTAGTGCATTTCACCCTTCTTGTTGTCGTTATGTACGCAACCTGCTACACCGCCGACATAAGGCTTCAATGCAAAGTATTTAGAAACATTAGTTTCGCCGGTGTACGAATTGTCAGCAACTGTGATGTTACCGTAGTTCACCAAGTTGCTCAAGTTACTTACTACCGCAACGGTTTCGCCCGTACCGGTCTGGTTGCAGAGGCTTACATAGCCTACTACACCGCCAACGCTAGGGAAGAGTGCAGTGGTGTGTCCCGCAGGGAAGAACTGCTTAACCTCGATATTAGCCTTGTTTACGCAGTCGTTCACATCTGTTCCGTATACACGACCAATCAAACCTGCTACAACACACTCGCCATATTCGTTGAGCGAAGTGTTTACAAATGCTGCGGCATTGTTCATTACAACCTTACCCGAAACCGAGCAGTTCTCTACAACGACGCTTGTGTCGTTGAGTTGTCCATCGGTGTTTGAATAGATGTTAGAGGTGATGTGGCGAGCCAATGCACCAACAAACTGACAAGCGGTCTCCTCGATGTTTACATCCACCAGGTGCAAGCCCTTGATCGAGCAATATACTGTACCGAACAACGGAGCGGTCAAACCCTTGATAGCATAACCGTTACCATTGACGGTGCCTGCATAGCCCTCGATTGGAGTCCAAGCCTCGCCTGTCATATCCACATCAGCAACGAACAATACATCCTTGGTCGAAAGATTAGCCTCGGCAGCAAATGCTCTCAACGAAGCAACATCGCGAACTACAAATACCGATGTGGTAGCAGCGTAGTTGATGTTGGTAGAGAACTCACGCACCTTGCCTGCTGCAAGAGGCTTGGTCTCGTCAGTCTTGATGGTTGCATACATTACGCCACCCTCAGCGTCGTAGAGAGTTACATACAACTCGTCGTACTCACCGGCAGGAACTACTGCGTGGATGTAGGTAGGCTCGCTCGAGAGCTGAACGCCCTCGCCAAACGAATACTCGATAAGCTCCTTCGACGATGCTGTTGCAGTAGCCTCTCCCTTCTCAAAGTCGAAATCGAAAGCGCCTGCAATAGGCTTGCGGTTGGCATTCGAGATCTGCGCAAGC
>JAFVOR010000094.1 GCA_017505725.1 Alistipes sp. | reverse complement strand
GCGGTACACTACACAATGGGTGGTATCTGGGTTGACTACAACTTGATGACTACAATCCCTGGTTTGTACGCTATCGGTGAGGCTAACTTCTCTGATCACGGTGCAAACCGCCTCGGTGCTTCGGCATTGATGCAGGGCTTGGCTGATGGTTACTTCGTATTGCCTTACACAATTGGCGACTACCTCGCAAAGAAGATTCAGGCACCAAAGGTTTCGACCGCTACACCTGCATTCGACGAGGCAGAGAAGGCTGTCAAGGATAAGATCCAGAAGTTGCTCTCGATCAACGGTAAGCAGTCGGTTGACGATATCCACAAGCGTCTTGGTCTCATTATGTGGGACAATGTGGGTATGGCTCGTACCAAGGAGTCGTTGGAGAAGGCTATCGTCGAGATTCAGGCTCTCCGCAAGGAGTTCTGGCAGGATGTCAAGGTTGTTGGTACAGCCGATTCGTTCAATGTTGAGTTGGAGAAGGCTTTGCGTTTGGTTGACTTCCTCGAGCTCGGTGAGTTGATGGCTCGCGATGCTTTGAATCGTGCCGAGTCGTGTGGTGGTCACTTCCGTTCGGAGCACCAGACCGAGGAGGGTGAGGCTCTCCGTCACGATGACGAGTTTGCATACGCAGCGGTGTGGGAGTACAAGGGCGAGGATGTTGCCCCTGAGCTCACCAAGGAGGATCTCACCTACGAGTTCACTCACCGTGCACAGCGTAACTACAAGGACTAATTTTTTGACGTTTAATATTTAGAATTTGAATTATGAATTTCACATTGAAAATATGGCGTCAGAAAGACGCTCAGTCGAAGGGTGCATTCAAGGAGTACAAGGTTGAGAATGTATCTTCGGATACCTCGTTCCTCGAGATGCTCGATATTTTGAACAACGACCTCGTTCACAAGGGCGAGGAGCCGGTGGCATTCGACCACGATTGCCGCGAGGGTATCTGCGGTATGTGTTCGTTGCACATCGATGGCCACGCACACGGTCCATCGCAGGCAGTTACCACTTGCCAGATCTATATGCGTCAGTTCAAGGATGGTGCTACCATCACTGTTGAGCCTTGGCGTTCGGCAGCATTCCCTGTAATCAAGGACCTCGTAGTAAACCGTTCGGCTTACGACCAGATTCTTCAGGCAGGTGGCTTCATCTCGGTACGCACCAACTCTGTACCTGATGGCAATGCTATTCCGATTCCGAAGGCTGATGCTGACGAGTCGATGGATGCTGCAGCTTGCGTAGGTTGTGGTGCTTGTGCTGCAACTTGTAAGAATGGTTCGGCAATGCTCTTCGTTGCTGCTCGTGTATCTTCGCTTGCGAAGTTGCCACAGGGCCGTGTCGAGGGTGCTCGTCGTGCCAAGGCTATGGTTGCTAAGATGGATGAACTCGGCTTCGGTAACTGTACCAACACAGGTGCTTGCCAGGCAGAGTGTCCAAAGCAGATCAGCATTGCACACATTGCTCGCCTCAACCGTGAGTTCTTGGCTGCAAAGCTCGAGGACTAATATAAAAAGTCGTCTAACGAGGTGATTTCTGCGTTACGCTTGTGTTCGAAATCCTTGCATACGCCTCAGTATGCTGCGGTTTCTCACACTTCGCAAGCCTTGAAATCCCTCTCGTTATACAATTTTGAATCTGTAAATAGGGGGTGTTCAAACTCTGAATACCCCCTATTACTAAAAACAATGACTTTAATAGTCTCTTGGAAATTTAATTTTGCATTTTGAATTTTGCATTTTGAATTTTGCATTTTGCATTCTGCATTTTGCATTTTGAATTTTATTTATGCGTCGTCTACTAACCCTTCTTGTAATGATCCTCTCCACCGTTGTTGCGTGGGGACAGACCACCATTAGTGGACGATTTTTCGACGCCGAAACAAAAGAGGGCGTGATGGGTGCGATTGTCGAGATTACCTCGCCCCGTGACTCACTCTTCCGTCGTCACTACACCACCGGCTATGGTGGTTATTTCAAGTCGGGAAACCTCCCGCGCGGTGAGTATAAGCTCACCTCCTCATTCCTCGGATACGAAGATTACGAGCGCAAGTTCAAGGTCGAAGCCCTGCCTGTCAACCTTGGCTCGATGGCTATGAAGCAACAGGCCATCAATGTCGGCTTGGTTGTCAAGGAGGTGAGGGTGCCTCGTGCCCAGATTATGGGCGACACGCTGCGCTATACAGCCTCGAACTTCAAGGTTACGGTCGATGCCGAGCTGGAGCAGCTGCTCCGCAAGTTGCCGGGAATCTCCATCAACAATGGCCGTATCGAGGCACAAGGCGAGGTCGTCAAGCAGATATATGTCGATAACAAGGAGTTTTTTGGTGGCAACATCCAGCAGGTGTTGCAGAGCATTCCGGCGCAGGCTGTCGAGAGCATCGAGGTCTACAACCGAATGAGTGATGCTGCACAGATTACGGGTGTCGACGATGGTGAGGGTGGCAAGGTCATCAACATCATCACCAAAGGCTCGCTCTCGCATAGTGAGTTCGGTAAGGTACACGCCGCTACGGGTGTGGGTAACGATCGCACACCGCTCAATGTGGCTACGGGTGCGCTTGGCGACTACACCGATAGACTCAAGTGGCGCTACTCGGTGGGTGGCTCGATGAACATCTTCCGCGACGATATGCGTATCTCGATTATGGCGCTTACGAACAACCTCAACAAGCAGAATCTCTCGGATGAGGGTATCTCTATGTCGGGCTCGACCAATCGTACCAACGCCTCGTCGTCATTCTCGGTCAATCGCCAGTCGGGAGTCGCTTCGGCAGATATCTTTGCAGTGAACTACTCCGATAGATGGGGCAAGCGCAAGCGTGCCAAGTTCGATGGTAATGTATTCTTCAACCACAACAACTCCATCAACAACTTCCGCCTCGACAGATGGTACAATGCACCATCCAAGATCGATACCATCCACTACGACCAATTCTCCAATCCGAACAACCTCCAGCTCCGTTTTCGTGGTCGCCTGGATTGGAAGGTGGCAAAGCGTCAGCGTCTTAACCTGACCCCTACCTACCGCTATACCAACAACTTCTCGATCAACGAGCAGCGCGATACCACCTCGTTCCGTACACCTGGCTCGGAGAATGGCTTGCGCTACTATCCGTCGTATAATGAGGGCCGCTACGAGCAGCACAACCTCGGCTTGAGTGGTCACTACTCCTACAACTTCCTCAAGCAGGGTAGGGTATTCCTCGTCTCGGGTAGCATCTCGCACACCACGAGCGAGAGCTGGCGTAACTATAGCTCCTACTCGGGTAAGGAGCTCGATATGGCGAAGCGCAAATACTCCTATTCGTACAACAACACTAAGGATACCATCACCACCTACCGCATCAACCCATCCTTCCGCGAGAAGATAGGTCGCCATACAGCCATCAACCTCTCGTACAACTTCCAGTGTCAGCTGCGTGAGCGCGATGTGGCAAACTATAATACCGACAAGGACTATGCACTTCTGCCCGAGAAACTCAAGTCGCGCAACTCGTCGATATATACGGGTCGCTACCTCTTCCACGAGGCAACGGCAGGTATGCGCTATGGCAGGGGCAAGAATTGGTTCTCCATCAACCTCCGCTACCGCAATACTGAGCTTGCTACCATCTACCACGGTGTGCCGGGCAAGTCGCTCGAGACTCCGCAGGTGAGGTCGAAGTTCTACAACAACTTCCTCTACAATGTCACGGTCAACATCTCGGCAAACAAGAAACATAGCTTCCGCGCGGCACTAAACTCGAAGATGCGTGTGCCGGGTATCTGGGCTCTTACCGATATATATAATGTAAACAACACCTCCTATATCTCGGTGGGTAACCCTAACCTGAAACCTGCGCAGGAGCATAACGCCTTTGTCCGCTACACGAATGTCTCGCCACGCTTTGGTACCACATTTATGATTATGGCCAAGGCCGAGCATATCCAGGACTATATAGGCAATAAGATTGCCTACTCGCCGGGTAAGATTTCGTTACCCGACTATCCGGCTCCTACACCAGAGGATCCGAATAAGATGCATATGGCAAACTTTACGCCAATGCAGATCTCGCAGCAGACCAACCTCGATGGCTATTGGTCCTACGAGTTCCGCACCTCGCTTGGCTTGCCGCTCAAGCACCTCCGCTCCAACCTCAACCTTGTGCTCGGTGGTACCTACTCCGATATCCCTATGGCGGTTGTTAAGGCCGATCTGCCGGTTGATGAGATTATCGATCCAAAGACTTATGAGTTTATCGGTGCAGCCGACAATGTGATGATGCACAATACCAACGCCTATGCACAGGCTACCTTGGGTAGTAACATCTCCGAGAATGTCGACTTCACCATCACTTGGCGAGGCACCTACAGCTACAATAATAGCACCCTCTCCGACTTCAACAACAAATACTTTATGCACTACCTCCGAGGCAATATCAAGGCGGTGTTGCCACTCGGCTTCACCATCACCTCGACGCTAAACTTCACTCACTTCAAGGTATTCACCCACAACTTCAACGATATGTTTGTGCTTTGGAATATATCTGTGGGTAAGAAGGTGCTCAACGGACTTGGTGAGGTGGAACTTTGTATCGACGATGTGCTCAACCAGAACACCTCTTTTGGTCGCTATGTCATCGCCAACTACTCTCAACTCCGCTACAACACCGTGCTTGGTCGTACCTTCCTCGCCAAGTTCACCTACAACATCCGCAACCTCGGTGGTGCCAAGCGTCGTATGAAGTGGAACAATACTCCACAAGACCCGCTCGGAGATGTGCAGTCTAAATTAGACGCTCTCCGCTTCTAAAAATCGTTCTGATTGGTAAATTTTGCACGAGCGCGTCGGTCGCCAAAATGCTCACATACCTTTTAGTATGCTCCGCTTTTGTCGCCTAGCGTCGCACAAAATTTCCTCAATCATAACTGATTTTTCTGCTGCGGATTTGTCGCCTAGCGTCGCACAAAAATAATCTCATCATTTACGATTTTTCGTACTCCGCTTTCGCAACCTCGCTTAGCACAAAATTTCCTCAATCATAAGCGATTTTAGGTTAAGGTCGTGAGAGGTGTTAGCGTCGTTAAGGATTATTAACGGTTATTAGCGGTTATTAAGGGAATGCGAGAAGTTTTAGCCCCTAACGACACTAACGCCTTTAACGCCTCTAACCCGCCAAAAAAAGAGTGTGTCCAACAAGTTTTTTTGGACACACTCATTCTGTCAGAAGTTGTATAAGAAGAAATCACCTTGTTAGACAACTTATTTTCTATTTCAGCCACTCTGCAACCGAGGCGTCGGATGGCATTCGCAGGTCGCCTCGAGGTGAGAGCGACACCGAGACTACCTTCGGTCCGTCGGGTGCTGCCGAGCGTTTGAACTGTTGTGAGAAGAATCGTCGCAGGAATACCTTCAGCCAATGGTTTATCTCCTCCTTCGTATAGTCGCCCTCGAAGGCCTTTTGTGCAAGGTACTCGATCTTGGCAGGCGAGAATCCGTTGCGCAGGAAGTTGTAGATGAAGAAGTCGTGCAGAGCATATGGGCCCACCAAATCCTCCGTCTTCTGCGCTATGTTGCCCTCGCTGTCGGCGGGCAGAAGCTCAGGGCTGACAGGCGTATCTACAATGTCGTGTAGGGTAGTGCGTACTCGCTCGTTATGGTCATTATCGGCGCACCACTCAACCAGCTTACGCACCAGAGTCTTGGCAATCGAGCAGTTGGGGTTGTACATCGACATCTGGTCGCCATTGTAGGTTGCCCAGCCGAGTGCCGCCTCGCTCAGGTCGCCTGTGCCTATGACGATACCACCCACGAGGTTTGCCAAATCCATAAGTATCTGTGTGCGCTCGCGTGCCTGCGAGTTCTCGTATGCTGCGCCACGCTCGGAAGCGTTCAAGCCTATATCCTCGAAGTGCTGCTCGCACGCCTTGCGGATCGATATCTCGCGTGTGGTGATGCCCAACTCCGCCATAAGCGTCAAGGCATTCTGGTAGGTGCGATCTGTTGTGCCAAAGCCCGGCATTGTCACACCCACAATGCCCTTGCGGTCGAGCCCCAGCATATCGAATGTAGCCGCTGTAACCAACAACGCAAGTGTCGAATCCAATCCTCCCGAGATGCCAATAACGGCGCACTTGCAGTTGATGCTCGAGAGTCGTTGAGCCAAGCCGGCACACTGAATGGTAAAGGCCTCCTTGCACCCCTCGCTCAAATCCTCGGGGATGAATGGCGCAGGGTTGATCTCGCGCTCGAGCTCGCTCTCCGCCTGTGCCACATCGATTTTTATCACATCGAAGCGGTTGTCGAGGTTGATGAACGAGGTGTGGCGGCGACGCTCGTTGAATATGCGCTCCACATCGACATCTGCCACAGTCAATCTCGCCTCACGCACAAAACGCTCACGAGCTGCTATGATCTTGCCATTCTCGGCTATGATGCCATTGCCCGTAAATACGAGGTCGGTAGAGGACTCGCCCACACCTGCCGAACAGTAGACATATCCGCACAAGGCGCGTGCCGACTGCTGCTTAATGAGCGAGCACAGATAGGTGTGCTTGCCCAAAATCTCGGGCGTAGCCGAGAGGTTGAAGATGAGCGTAGCACCCGCCAGTGCCATATCCGACGATGGTGGTGCCGGCACCCACAAATCCTCGCAAATCTCCACTCCGAAGCGCACACCGTGCACATCGAACAGGATATCTGTACCGAAGCGTACCCTCTGACCGCAAATCGTGATCTCGGCATTGCGGATATCGCGACCCTCGGTAAACCAGCGGCTCTCGTAGAACTCCGAGTAGTTCGGGATGTAGCTCTTTGGTACGATACCGCAAATCTTGCCATTGGCAATCACTACAGCGCAGTTGTAGAGGTTGTTTTTGTAATATATCGGCATTCCGACAATCGACACTATAGGTCGTGGTGTAGCGAGGAGTTGCGCCAACGCCTCATCGCCCGCCTCCAACAATCGCGACTGCAAGAAGAGGTCGCCACAGGTGTAGCCCGTCAGCGAGAGTTCGGGGAATACCACCACACTCGCACCACGCTCCACCGCCTCGGCGGTCAACTTGTCTATCGCCTCGGCGTTGGCGTGACAATCTGCAATCTTCACCAGCGGTGTCGCCGCCGCAACCTTTACAAAACCAAATCTATTGTTCATATCTCTTGGTTTGAAAATCGTTCTGATTGGTAAATTTTGCACTGCTCTTCGGATAACGAAATGCTCACATACGCCTAAGTATGCTGCGCTTTCGTTCCCTCGTTTAGCACAAAATTTCCTCAATCACCTCCGATTTTGAATAAATGGAAAGAGTATAATTCTCAATTAAAATAGCCTAGCCCAATTCTGCATTTTGAATTTTGCATTCTGCATTCTGCATTCTGCATTGTCTACTTCGCCCAGAGCTTGCAGAGGTTGATAATAACCTTCACTGCCTTCTCCATCGAGTTGAGTGAGCAGTACTCGAACTTGCCGTGGAAGTTCATACCGCCCGCGAAGATGTTCGGACAAGGCAAGCCCATAAACGAGAGGCGTGCGCCATCGGTTCCGCCACGAATTGGGCGAACGATAGGTGTTACATCTGCCTCGGTCATAGCCTCCTTCGCAAGCTCGATAACCTGCGGATGTGGCTCGACCATCTTACGCATATTGTAGTACTGATCCTTCATCGTGAGGGTGAGCGCACCGCCATACTTCTTGTTAAGCATACCCACGATATCCCACATCCACACCTTCTTCGCCTCGAACTTGTCGAAGTCGTGGTCGCGGATGATGTACGATATGGTTGCCTCCTCGACTGTACCCGAGAGACCTACACAGTGGTAGAAACCCTCGTAGCCCTCGGTGAACTGCGGACGCTCGGTAGCAGGTACCATCGAGTTTAGTTCGCAAGCCACATCGATGGCGTTGATCATCTTGTTCTTGGCATATCCCGGGTGGACATTGCGGCCCTGAATGGCAATCTTTGCCGAGGCTGCGTTGAAGTTCTCATACTCCAACTCTCCCTCGTAGCCACCATCCATCGTGTATGCAAAGTCGGCTCCAAAGGCCTTCACATCGAAGAAATCTACGCCACGACCAATCTCCTCATCGGGTGTGAAGCCGATGCGAATCTTACCGTGCTCGACCTCGGGGTGAGCCATCAGGTACTCCGCAGCGGTCATAATCTCAGCAACACCCGCCTTGTCATCTGCTCCGAGCAGGGTCGTGCCATCGGTGTGAATAAGGGTGTGACCCACAAAGCGGCTCAACTCCGGGAACTCCGCAACCTTCATCGTGAGCGAAGGGTTGAGAACGATATCTCCACCGTCGTACTCCTCGATGATGCGTGGGCGAACATCTTTGCCACTCATATCGGGCGAGGTGTCCACGTGTGCGAGGAAGCCGATTACAGGGGCATTCTCCTTGCCCTTGGTGGCAGGGATAGTACCCATTGCGTAGCCATACTTATCGATGCTGACATCCTCCAATCCGAGAGCCTTCATCTCCTCGACCAAAAGGTTCAACAAGTCCCACTCCTTGGCCGATGATGGGAATGTCTCGCTATTCTCGTCGCTCTGTGTATCGATGGCGACATACTTCAAAAATCTATCTTTCAACTCCATAATTGTACTATTTACCACAAATATAGAGAAAATAATTGGAATTATAAAACTCTTTTGCTATATTTGTGGTTGGATAATGTAATGTTTAACCAAAAATCCGTACTACTATGAAGAAAATTATGACATTGGCGATTATCGCCATCGCAGCAGTAGCAATGGTAGCTTGCTCTGGAAAGCCACAGAAGACAGGTGCTTGTGGCGAGCCTTGTTGCCAGCCTAAGACCGAGTGCGTTGACTGCACCGCTAAGCCTGAGTGCCCAAAGGCAGAGTGCACCCCTGAGAAGTGCGCAGAGTGTCCTAAGAAGGCTGACTGCCCAAAGGCTCAGTGCGATCCTGCCAAGTGTGCAGAGTGCCCTAAGGCTGCCGACTGCCCAAAGAAGGCTGAGTGCGCCGCAAAGAGCGAGTGCCCAAAGGCTCAGGAGGCTCAGAAGGCTTCGTGCTGCGCTGGTTGCCCTAAGACCAAATAGTGGGGAGACCTCATAAATGACAAAAGGTAGCTTTTCGGCTACCTTTTTTTGTGTCGTTTGGGGAGTTCGATATAGTCGGCATAGACGATGCGGGTGTGTGGATTCGACGAGACAATCTCCTGACGAATAGCCTTTGTGCCATAGCGGATAAACCACCATCGATGCGGCACGCGATGCACCACCTGTCGCAGCGTGTCGATGCTCTCGATGTGGCAATCCACCTCCTCGCCTCGAATGCACCCTTCGAGCGTTACCCATTGGTCGCTCCACCGAAAGAGCGAAAGTGTATCGCGCACAACATCTCGCACAACCACCGTGTCGCATCGTGGTGCTACGAATGTCACCTCGCTCTTTGTCGCTGCTGTGGCAATGCTCTCCACCCTCCGCAGTCGCACTCCGAGTGCTCGGATGCGCTCTCTGTCGCGGGCGTGTTGCTTGCGATACTCCTCCATCTCGAGCTGCATAGCCACCACTGAGGCAGCCGATTGGTCGAGCCTTGTTCGGTAGAGTGTAGTTTCGGTGGCGAGAGCCTCGCAGTTATTGCGCAGCCGCTTCGTCTCGCCGTGGGCGTGTCGCCACATCGCGCAACACACCCCAAGCAGTAGCGTCGCCGCCACTGCATAGATAAGCAGAAATTTTCTCATAAATAAAAGGGATTTGGTACAAAGATAATATATCGTACCCCCTTTGTCAATACTAAGATGTTAGAAATTCTCCTCGCTGGCAACTGTCGAGGCAATCTTCTCGGCGAGAATATCCATATATATCACACCATCGTAGTGGTTGATGGCGGTCACACCCTCGTAGCCGATTGCGAGAAGCTCCTTCGCTTCGTACAACTCCTCCACTCGAATGGCCCCCTTGCACACCTTGCGTCGCCCCTTCGATAGAGCATTGTAGGCGAGGTCGAACTCCACGCCACTGCCCCTCTGCGAGAAGCGAATCTCATCCTCGAAGACCGCAACCACCGAGAGACCATCTATGGCTGTCACCTCGTTCGACTCATCCACCCATATTGCAGCACCCTCGCGCGACGAGTGCAGAAACTCTAAAAGAGCCACCTTGACAGATGTGTTGTCGGTGATACTCTCGCCTGAAACTCGATGCAGATAGCACTCAGGGCGTATAGCGCGTAGCGAGAAGTGGCTGTAGATCATCTCCTGCGCCTCGACCTCCACCTCCGCGTCGGCGTGGTAACGCACCACTACCGCATTCATAGTGTGTGGCGAACAACGCTCCCTATCCAACGCCTCCCTGATAGCTTTGCGCAACCCCTCTTGCGGCAACGAAGGTATCGTGCCGAATTGGTTAATGACAGCCTCCTTGAGGTGCTCGATATGCTCCTCGAGGTGTAGCGGCTCATAGCCATTGGTGCGGATATGTTCGTAGATGTAAGCCACCTATAACATCATTATTTTAAGTATAAATTCGCGTAGTAACTCGCCATTCGATGCGCCACCATCGTCGATACCCTTGCTCTTGGCATCGTACTCGGCACACAAACCAATAATCTTGAACACCTTGCTATTCTGCCACAGTGGTGCGCGTCGCTCGATATCTTTGAGGAAGTAGGGCGACGAGAGTCGCAACGCACGCATCACTTCGCTCTGGTCGGGCTTGGCTGTGCCACGACGACGAGCATCCCAGCACATATAATTATAGGTAAAGAGTTGTCGGAACGAGTCGTAGAGTACCCTCACACTCAGCAATAGCGGATAGGACTTTGGATTCTCGCCCATATATTGTGCTATGGTGAGAGCCTTCTCGAGATTCCTGTCGAGTACCGCATTACTCAGCTCGTAGTTGTTGAATTGACGCGATATGCCGATGTAGTTCTCGATATCCTCGGCTGTGATGGTGTTGCGATCCTTCGGCAACGATACAATCATCTTCTCGAGCTCGTTGCTAATCTTTGAGATATCCATACCGAGCTGCGCAATCAGAATCTTGCCACACGCCGAGTCGAGCTTCAGACCTTTGGTCGAGGCAAATCCCGATATCCATCGCTCCGCCTCGTAGTCGCGTGGCGATACCGAGTCGAAAACCACGCCATTGGTCTTGATGCTCTTGTAGAGTGGCGTGCGACGATCCATCGCCTTGCCCTTGTAGCAGAGTACAAGTATGGTCGAGGATTGTGGCGATGAGGTGTAGCCGCTGAGCAGCTCTATCTTGTCGAGCTGTTGAGCCTCGCGCACGATGATGGTCTCGTACTCGCCCATCATCGGCAACTGTCGGCAGTAGCTTGCTATCGTTCCTCCGTCGCTATCGTTTCCGTAGACTACAATTTGGTTGAACGAGCGCATACTCTCATCCATAATGCCATTGACGAGTGCGTCGCAGAGTGCATCGATGAAGTAGAGCTCCTCGCCCTGCAAAAGGTAGATGGGGGCAAACTTGCGAGCCTTGATCTCCCCCATCAACTTATGGAAATTTGCCTCACACGAGGCAAAGGTTATCTTCTCAGCCATATTCGGGTATCTCTCTCTAAATGGTCAATTTCGTAATTTTGAGTATCTCCTCCGTCTTGTCGCTCACGCGGAAGCGGTCGTCGGTGCGTCGTCCCACTATCCAGACAATCTCATCACCCGAGAGCAGCACAAACTGACGCTTGCGCTCCACTATAGGCACCTTCTGGTCGGTGAGGTAGTCGCCCACCTTCTTGCGGCCCGCCATACCGAATGGTATGAAGGTGTCACCCTCGCGCCAGCGACGCAGACGAAGCGGATATTGCAACTTGCGCTCATCGATAAGTGCCACATCGCTCGGGGTGCGATATTCGTTCACATTGTCGATGTCGGTGTGTTCGTAGTAGAGCACCGCATTGCCGCAGTATGAGCGCATATCGTCGCGCTCGACTACAACCTCGCAATCGTCCTCATCCTCGATGCGTGCCACATAGATATAACCTCGGTCGATGTATGCAACAAAGTCGCGAGAGTAGAATCGACGATCCGTTGAGCCTCGCTTGAGTGCACGATGCAACTCCTCCACCACATCGCCCTTGAATCCGTAGGTCGAGTTGAGTAACTCGTAGATCACAAACTCGAGCGGGTATATCTCGTCAATCTCGGCGATGTCTATCTTGTCGATGCCACCCTCGCTCTTGACTGCCCTCTCGCGGATGCGGTCAATCGATGCGTCGATAAATCGTTGTGCATCATTCAACCTATAAATATTACCTCGCATCAGCGGTGTGAATCGGTGGTTTATCTCCTGCAACAGAGGCAAGAGTCCTAAGCGAATCTTGTTGCGCAAATACTTGGTCGAACGATTCGACGAATCCTCGCGGTATGGTATATGGTTGTGCAAAGCGTACTCGAGAATATCCTTGCGTGTGGCGTAGAGCAGTGGTCGCACCACCTTGCCATATTGGCGGTTTATGCCCGTCAAGCCTCGCAAACCCGTGCCTCGCAGCAGATTTATGAAGAATGTCTCTATCGAATCGTTGGCGTGGTGTGCAACGGCAATCACATTGTAACCCTCCTCCTTGCACAGCTCGTGAAACCACTCATAGCGCAACCTACGCGCAGTCATCTCCATCGAGTCGCCCGTTCTCTCCATCTCGCCAGTAGTGTCAAAGCGCTTCGAGTGGCACACAATGCCCAACTTCTCGCACTCCCTCTCCACCATCTCTGTATCCTGATCGCTCTCTTCTCCCCTCAGGCAGAAGTTACAGTGAGCCACACCCACATTGTAGCCCAACCTTACAAATATCGATAGCATAACCATCGAGTCCACACCTCCCGACACCGTCAGCAGAATCTTATCTTCGTGCGAAAAAAGTTCGTGTCTCTCGACATACTTCTCGAAGGCTTTTAATAATATCCCCGTCTGCATAGAAAAAATTATTCTGATTGGTAAATTTTGCACGAGTGCGTCGGTCGTCAAAATGCTCACATAGGTCTACTATGCTCCGCTTTTGCCGCCTAGCATCGCACAAAATTTCCTCAATCACCTCTAATTTTTTAGTTGTTGTATTCTGATTGGTAAATTTCGCACCTTGCGGCGGACTCCAAATTCCTCACATAGCTCTACTATGCTGCGGATTTGTCGCCTTGCAACGCACAAAATTTCCTAAATCACCTCTATTTCGTTTATTCTAATCAGTAAAATTAGTGAGTAGTGAGCAATTGTTAATCTCCCTTACTAGCCCTTACTGGCCCTTACTGGCCCTTACTAGCCTTTACTGGCCCTTACTAGCCTTTACTATCCTTTACTATCCTTTACTATCCTTTACTATCCTTTACTATCCTTTACTATCCTTTACTATCCTTTACTATCCTTTACTAACCCTTACCGCCCCTACATCACATTCACCTCGGGTGAGATCTCGATGCCGAATCGTTCGTGCACCTTCTCAACCACCTTCTCGGCAAAGGCAATAACCTCGCCACCCGTAGCACCGCCCAGGTTGACCAGGACCAATGCCTGACGCTCGTGTACGCCCACATTGCCCTCCTTGTAGCCCTTCATACCCGCCTTGTCGATAAGCCAACCTGCGGCGAGCTTCACCTTGCCCTCCTCGGCAGCGGGGTAGTGTGGCATCTCGGGGAACTCCGCCAGGAGTCGCTCTGCTACCTCGCGCTCGACAATCGGATTCTTGAAGAAACTACCGGCATTGCCCAATACCGCAGTATCGGGCAACTTCGAGCGACGAATCGAGCAGATGGCATCACGGATATTTGCCAAAGTCGCACCTCCGCGTGCCTCCACCTCGCGCACTACATCGCCATAGCCGAGTCGTGGGTTCGGCTCTTTCGAGAGTTCAATTTCGATGGCGGTAATCACCACGCGCCCCTTGAGCGTATGCTTGAACACACTCTCGCGATAGCCGAAGCCACAATGCTCGGCTGCGAGAGTTACAAAGTTGTTGCCCTCGACAAAGTACATCTCGACCGAGCGGATAGCATCCTTTGCCTCCACTCCGTAGGCTCCGATATTCTGCACGGGCGCAGCACCCGCCTTGCCCGGTATGAGCGAGAGGTTCTCTATGCCCCATAATCCGCGCTCGACGCTCCACGCCACCAGATCGTCCCACTCGACACCTGCGCCAACCTTCGCACGCACCACCTTGTCGTTCTCGGCAGTCACCACGATAGATTTGTCGCAAGGCGTTATGAGCAGCGCCTCAATATCCTTGGTGAAGAGTATGTTGTTGCCGCCACTCAGCACATACCACTCCTCCGAGCCATACTTGGCAAAGAGTTCGGGTAGCTCCTCGGCGTGGTCGAACTCGACGAGTCGCTTCGCCACCTGTCGCACGTGGAATGAGTTGCGGTCGCTGATCTCTATATTTTCGTAGTATCGTATCATCTCTTTCTCTCCTATTTTGTCAACTCTTGTGTAGCAATGCGTGCCGAGCTGATAAAGGCCTTCGGGAAATTGCCCTGCAATCTGCCCAACATAATTATCGCCTCCTCCTGCGTCAGGCAGTTGCCTACGGTGACCTTGAAATATGGGTTTTCGTAGGAGAGGTAGACACCTTCGGTAGGGTAGAGCTCCACAAACTGTTGCTGTGTAGCCAAGGCATCTTGGCGTGCCGAGTGCTTGTTGCTCATAAAGATTACGATGCGATAGCCGTTTATGGCCTTTGGCTCTTGGTGGAGGTTGGTATCCACGATGGCTGCGGCATCGCCCTGCTCCCTGACTACAACCTTGCCACTGACGGTCGATTGCGAGTCGAGAAACTTGCTCTCGGCAAGAGCCTGACGAATCTCCTTGCGAGGAGGTGTCGGCTGCTCCGTTTGTGCTGCTTGCTCCACAACAATCTGTGCCGACAACGAGAGTGTGCAGCACAAGGCTGCTAATGTGACAAAAAATCTCATATATCTTACTTCTTTGATCCCTGGTTAAACTGCTTGGCGAGTTGCTCAAGAGGCTCGTCCTTACCCTCGAACTTGTGCTTCGAGCCCGCTACTACAGCCACGATGTTGTAGTCGAGGGTGAGTCCACTGTAGTCACCACGATTGAGCTTGCTCAATACCGAGAGTGCTGCTAACGACTTTGCGATGGTCACCTTCAGAGGCACAATTACTTGTGTGGTGGCGCGTCGTGGCAGAGTAACCTCGCCATTGAGAGCTACATTGGCGCACTTGCTACCCCCATTTTTCATCATAGCAGAGCCCTCGGCAAAGCGGATGTTGAATGCGGTGTTGTTTGTGATGGTTAGTGTGAGGTTCCACCCCTCGGTGAATGAGCCTGTGACCTTGTCCACCGACACTATCTTGAACTTCTCCTCCTTCTCCTTTGGTTGCTCGGTGCGCTGCTTGCAACCACCTAGGCAGAGCGTCACCACTGCAACGAGTGCCAAAAGCGTATATTTCAAATATCTCTTCATATTCTGATTAAGCTTTGTGTGCAATGTAGATGTGTGCTATGCCCATCGACTGCGAGCGACGCTCCACGCTATCGAAGCCCACCTCCTCGAGGAGTGCGGTGAAGGCCTCGGGCGAGGCGAACTTATCGATCGAGTCGGGCAGGTAGGTGTAGGCAGTGGCGTGCTTCGATACCAAACGACCTATCGCAGGCAGAATATAGTGCGAGTAGAGTCGGTAGCACCATCGCACAAAGGCACAACGCGGATTCGAGAACTCCAAAACCACAAGATGTCCGCCACTGCGTATCGTGCGCTTGATCTCGGTGAGTGCCTCGCGCTGATGCTCGAAGTTACGCACTCCGAATGCCACCGTAGCGGCATCGACTGCGCCATCCTCGAGAGGAATATCCTCGGCATTGCACTCGGTGAGCGAGATGCGCTCGGTGAGTCCGAGTTGCTCGATCTTCTGCTTCGCTACTGCCAGCATCTCGCTCGAGAAATCGGCTCCGTAGATGGTTGCGCCCTCGATGTGGCGTGCCATAGCAATTGCCAGGTCACCTGTTCCGGTTGCCATATCCATTATCCTCTTGGCGCTAAGTTTACCTACGATGCGTACCACACGCTTGCGCCACAACTTGTCGATGTCGAGCGACAGAATATGGTTCAGTCTATCGTATGTAGGTGCGATGTCGTTGAACATTCCGCGCACCATTTCGCCTTTGCTCTCCTCTTTCATTCCTATAATTTTTCTCAACTATTCATATTTCAACGCCTCGGCAACCTTGATGCGCCCCACAATTGAGGTCGCGATATGGGTTACCGCCACAATAATTGCCGCAAAGAGTATGTTTACCGCCACCATCCATCCCGCGCCCAATGCTACGGGTACCTCCGAGAGAAAGTAGCCACTCTCGTCGAGCTTCACGATGTGGAACTGTTGCTGCACAACGAGCAGCACCAATGCTATCGCATTGCCGATGACCACTCCTCGCAGGGTGATGCGTGCGGCGTGGTGGGTGAAGATGCGGCGAATGGCCTTGTTTGCCATTCCCATCGACTTGAGTGTGCCCACCATACGGGTGCGCTCAAGTACCAAAATCAGCAGTGCGGTCACCACATTGAATATCGCCACTACAAGCATAATGACAAGTATCACCGTGGCATTTACATCGTGCGTCTCGAGCCAGCCGAAGATGTCGGCGTGAAGCTCCTCGGCACTCACCGCTGCGATATTCTCCTCGCCTTGGTAGTCGTAAATCAGGCGGGTGTTGATATTGTCGGCGGTGGCTATCGAGAGTTCGGGCGCGTCGAGACGACAGGCGTAACCCGTAATCTGCGATTGCCCCCAACCGTTGATCTTCTGCACATTGCGTATATCGGTGAGGGCGAGCGACGATGCCACATTGCCCAATACCGAGCGGTAGATGCCGCACACCTTGAATACCTCGCGTCGTGGACTATCCTCCTCGATGAGCACTATCTCGATGCGGCTGCCGGTCTTGGCACCAATCTTTCGTGCCAAGTCCCTCGAGAGGAGCACCTCCTTGCGTCGCGCACCCTCCATCTGTGGCATTGCGCCACTCTCGAGACGACTCTCTATGAGCGAGAGGTCAGCATCGGACTTCACTCCCCTGAGCATAACACCCTCTGCGCCACTCTCGCCACGCACTATGGCGTTACGCACTGCGTATGGCTCGATGCTGGCAATATTCTCGGTTGATGTGATGAGCTTTCGCAACGCCTCGTTGTCGGTGATGGGGTGGCTCTCGGGCTGACGATGTGAGTAGGGCGAAGAGATGGTAACATCTGCCGCCACACCCGATACGAGCGACGATATCTGTTCCTTGAATCCGAATATCACCGCCAGGCTGATGACCACCACCGCAATGCTCACTGCTACTGCGGCAGTAGCGATGCGCACCATCATATTTCTTGACGATGTGTCGCGCTGTGCGATATGTCGGATCAACGAGTTCATTCAGCTCTAATACTCCACCTTGTCGCTCTTGTCTGTCCAGGCGCGGAAGCCTGCAAGAGCCTCCTCGCGCATCATATTCTCGAATCGTATGGCACGCTTGGCGTATGGTTTGGCTATCTCGTCGTAGATGAACGAGTCGTCGAAATCTATCGCCTTGGCATCATCCTTGGTGTTGCCATAGACAATGCGTGATACCCCTGCCCAGTAGAGTGCCGAGAGGCACATCGGACAAGGCTCGCACGAGGTGTAGCAGGTGCATCCGTCGAGCTTGAAAGTCTGCTCCTTGGCACAGGCTGCGCGTATGGCACTCACCTCGGCGTGGGCAGTAGGGTCGTTGTTGGCCGTTACACGGTTCGTTCCCGTTGCCACGACCTCTCCGTCACGAACAATCACCGCGCCGAAAGGGCCACCTCCGTTTGCTACATTTTCGATCGATAGCTCTATGGCCATCTCCATAAACTTGCGGTCTAATAATTCCGAATTTCTCATCTCCATAGTGGTTATCATTTTAACCGAACTACAAATCAAAAAGTGTTCAAAACTCTCTTTTTCGAGTTAATAGCCTCGCATTTTTGGCAAATTTAAACAATTTTTCGTACATTTGCGCGTATATTTAGAGATTAGTAACTAAAAAAAACTTCAAATATGTTTTTGAATATCTTGCAGAGTAGCACCTACAATAGTGGTGCTTGGTTGGCAAATCTCACTACAAGTCAGGCATTTGTGATGATTTTGATTGTGGCTGTGGTGGGTATGGTTGTGCAGTGGCGTCTCCGTTCGGTGATGGCGAAAAATTCGCAGGTACCACTTCCGAACGGACTCACCGGAGCCGAAATTGCCGAGCAGATGTTGCGCGAGCACAATGTTCGCGATGTGCGTATTGTCCATACGGGCGGATACCTCACCGACCACTTCGACCCTCGCAACAAGACGGTCAATCTCTCCGAGGAGGTCTACTATGGTCGCTCGATAACCGCCGCTGCGGTGGCTTGCCACGAGTGTGGTCACGCCATTCAGCACGCCTATGGCTATGCACCGCTGCAGATGCGTACTGCGTTGGTGCCTGTGGTGATGTTCTCGTCGCGCATAGCAACCTGGGTTATCATTGCAGGTCTCATTATGACCGCTTCGGCAGGTAGTCAGACCCTTTGCTGGATTGGTGTCGCTCTGATGTGCGTGTCGGCACTCTTCTCGATTATCACCCTTCCGGTCGAGTACAACGCCTCGGATCGTGCGCTCGAGTGGTTGCAGTCGAGCCGTGTGCTTGTGGGGGATGATCTCGACAAGGCTCAGCTCTCGTTGCGCTGGGCAGCACGCACCTACCTTGTGGCAGCCCTCTCGGCTATCGCTTCGATTTTGTACTATGTAGCCCTTATCAACGGAAGAAATAGAGATTAAAACAGAAAAAATATATGAAGAGACAGGTAAAATTGATTGTTGGTCTGGCGCTCTCGATAATATGTTTGTGCTTTAGCATACTGCTTATTACCGATGCCATCCCGACCTCGCCAAAGAAGCCAAAGTATGTCTTCTACTTCATTGGCGATGGTATGAGTTTTAACCATATCCTCGGCACCGAGCAGTTCTTTGCGGTGAAGGAGGGTAAGGGTGAGATCGAGCGTCTGAACTTCTCGAAGTTCGCTACTCGCAACTTTGTGACCAACTACTCGGTGTCGCACCCTGTGACCGACTCGGCTGCAGCAGGTACTGCACTCGCTACGGGTTGCAAGACCGCCAATGCCTGCATCGGTGTCGACATCCACGACAACGAGTTGCGCAGCATCCTCGATGTAGCATCGGAGCAGGGCTATATGATTGGTTTGGTTACCAATGTGGGTATCAACCACGCTACACCAAGCTGCTTTTATGGTCACACCTCCGATCGTTTCGGCTTTCCGAAACTCGTCAACGACTACATCTCGAGCGATGTGGCGTTTATCGCAGGCTCGACCATTATGGATATGAAGAGCGGTCCTGAGGACCCTAAATATGAGAAGGTCACCACCGCGCAACTTGCCGAGCGCATCCGCAATGCGGGTATCCACCTCACACTCGATATCGAGGAGGCTGCCAACACCACCGGCAAGCGTGTAGCGTTGGTTGCCAACGACAAGGAGAACAAGCACGTACCTTACGTAATTGACCGTCGTGAGGGCGACGACTACCACACACTTCTCAACCACTCGAAGGCGGCACTCAACTACCTCCAGCGCGAGGCGAAGGATGGCTTCTTCCTGATGATTGAGGGCGGTAAGCTCGACTATGCGGCTCACGAGCAGGATGCGGTTGCCACCTTCTACGAGGTGCGCGAGTTTGCTCAGGCTGTTCAGCTTGCTCTCGATTTTGCAGAGCAACACCCCGACGAGACCCTCATCGTTGTGACTGCCGACCACGAGACAGGTGGTATGTCGCTCGGTTGGGACCACTACGAGATTCGTATGAATATGCTCCTCGAGCAGCGTAGCTCGGCGGTGCAGCTCACCAAGACTATGCAGAAGATGCGTGCCGAGGGCAAGCGCGAGTGGAAGGATTACAAGCAGCTCCTCAGCGACGAGTTTGGCCTCTGGAGTCTTGTGCCTGTTACCCCTGAGGAGGAGAAACTCCTCAAGGATGATTTCTACAACATATTCCTCAAGTATGGCCCAATGGTCGACGGACTCTACAACAAGAGCGAGTTTATCGTCTACCACGCTATAGGAATCCTCAATCGTCACGCCTCCATCGAGTGGACAAGTTTGTACCACACCGGTATGTATACCCCTCTCTTCACCAAGGGCGTAGGCGAAAAGCGTTTCCTCGAGTGTCGTGACCAGACCGAGATTCCTCGAGTTATAGCGTCCCTTATGGGTGGACAACTGTAAAAATCGTTCTGATGGGTAAATTTTGCACTGCTCTTCGGATGGCTAAATGTTCACATAGGCTTGCTATGCTGCGCTTTCGCCACCTCGTTTAGCACAAAATTTCCTCCATCATTGACGATTTTTTGGTGCAGGAATCTGATGGGTAAATTTTGCACGAGCGCGTCGGATAGCGAAATGCTCACATAGGCTTGCTATGCTAACCCTGCTTTGCAGGCTTTTCCTCCTCGCGGCTCGGCATAGTGCAAACGAGTTTGCTCTCTGCCCTCGCTCCGCAGCGTCGGTTGCGCTTTCGCCACCTCGCTTCGCACAAAATTTCCTCCATCATTTACGATTTTTTTTTTTGGGGGGATAGCGGAGTCCTATAGT
>JAFVOR010000093.1 GCA_017505725.1 Alistipes sp. | reverse complement strand
TCGCTTACTGGGGGCGGAGCTAAAGCTCCTTACTGGGGTGCGCGGGAGGCTTAGGGTTGTGGGGACTCCTAAGGGCATCACGGCGCAACATAATTAAGGGTTATTAAAGGCTATTAAAGGCTATTAAGGGCTATTAAGGGAGCGCTACAAGCAAAAGAAAAAACATTAATCACCCTTAACTCCCCCTACTAGCCCTTACTCGCCCTTAAAAAATAATTTTTAATTTTTAATTCTTAATTTTTAATTTTTTCGCCCTTACTAGCCGCTACTGGCCGCTACTAGCCCCTTAATGCGGAATGGAACGAGGATAGAATTGTGTATGGACCATAAAGGCAAGGTTGTAAAGAGAAGGTAAAAAGACTCTTTACAACCTTGCAAAGCAACTATTTGATATGTAGCTATTTAAGGTGATACTCCTCGGTGTGAGTTACACCAGCCTTATCAACCCAAGTGATACGATACTTACCCTTGAAGCCTCGCCACGCAATCTCGCCCTTACCATTAGGCTTAACCATAAGATTGGTGCGCCACTCCTTGTTGATAAGGTTATTCAAGGCGTAATATACAATCTTTGGCTTCATATCGCGCGTATATATACCCGATATTGTAGGCTCGCCCTTATATCCACAATCGTCTACAAGGTTCCACCAAGTTATAGCGGTCATATTCGGATAGGAGAACCACAAACGATAGAGGTTTACAGCCACTATAGATTGAATCATCTCGCCACGATGGTCCGAACCTGGCGAGGTGATGGTAATCTCACTCATACACATCGGGAGCTTGTTCTCTGCCAACTTATCCAACACATAGTACGCCTTCTCAGGTGTCCAAATAGGCTTTCCTTGCGCGATGAGTTCGGCGTTACGATGCTTGCGCATAAGGTGCATCTGAATACCTATCATATCGATCTTTGCACCGCGCTCCAACAGATGCTTGATAGCTCCCGAATAGATGTCTGCATTCTTCTTCTTCGAGTCAGACTGCGTTTCGTTGATATTCAACTTGGCTCCACTCTTGTTCAACTTGTTCACAAGGTCGAACGAACGATACACATAGTCGCCCGGCATAAGACCATAGCGAGGTGTTTTGGTGAATTTGGCCCCCGGAACCCAAGCCCTATCTCTATAGTCGAGATAACACTCGTTCACCACATCCCAGCTGTGAATACGACCATCATATCGATTTACGATATCGCGAGCATTGCCAAATAGACGCTCGTCGAGCTTCTGCTGATACTCAGGCAGACGCTGTGCCAACTCGTCAGTGCTCATAGCATTGAACTCGTTGCTACGATGCTGTGGTGCTGTGGTGCCAATTTTATCGTTAGCATTGAGCCAATCGCGCTCCTCCTTCGAGAATCCGTCACGAATCCACGCCGGTTGCTGAATAGTCATATGGCCCCAAACAAGAGGGTGACCGTGAATCTGCATACCGCGCGCCTCGCACCAATCGATTACCGGCTCGGTGGGAGGACGACGCCAATGGGGCTGCTGGTGAGGCTCCTTGCAGTTGTTCCACCACTCCTCGGTATCACGCTCCTCGGCCAAAAAGCGTTTGTGGCCCTCTTCAAGCTCCAACTCGCGCCAATAAAAGGCAACGGTAGCACGATTGAAGAGCGTTCCAAAGGTGTTTTTATAGATGTCGTTATACTCCTTCTTGCCGAGCTGGTCCCAGTTAAAGGCACTTGCTCCAAAACCAAAGTCGGAAGTTATCTGCTCTACGTGAACCTGTGTTCCACCCTTGATTTTACCAACTTGGAAGGTGGCATCACCCTTGCGGTTCTTCTCAATATCGGCATCGATACGAGCTTGTGCCTCGTCGTTCCAATACTCCCAATACTTTGCCGACATAATCTTCTCGGTATCCTCAGCAGCCGAACGAGGAATTTTGGGTTGTGCCATAACCGTCAATCCGACAAGCAGGGCAGTCATCGATAATAAAATTCTCTTCATTGTATCACATTTTTAATATGTTTTTAACACTGCAAAGGTATATGAATTTTTCCATTCATAATTTTACAATGTAAAAAATAGCAAATTTTCTATTAATATATCACAAGTGTTCAATAAACTCACCTACCATAATATAATATCGTGAACAAAGTTGAAAAATTTAACTAAATTCTCAAAGTGTACTGCTGTGATATATTAAAGATTTGTTTTCTACGATAGTTTTTTCTATCTTTGTGAAAAATCACCCTTTATCTCTCTTTCATTATGGAAATGGAGTATGATGTTTTTATAAGCTACTCGCGCAAAGATATAGAGCTTGCCGAGATGGTTGCGGCATCGTTGAAGAAGCTCAATTTGTCGTGCTTTCTCGACCGTGAGACTATCGAGTTTGGTGCCGATTGGCGCGAGAAGATAGGCAAGTCGCTGTATTATAGCGAATTGGTGCTATTGATTTGGACTGCGTCGTCGAATCAGTCCGACAATGTTGCACGCGAGGTTGTTGTGGCCGAGGGCTATGGCAAGACCATTATCCCATTCCGTGTGGGAGATTTTGTGCCGCACTACCGCTTAGCTTACGCACTTGCGCTCAACAACCGAGTTGAGGGCCGTCAGGGTATATCGAGTTGGGAGATTGAACAATTTGCCACCAGCATAGCACGAAGCGTTGAGACTGCCCGTACCAATCGCCTGAAGAAGGAGGCCGAAATGGAGGCTATCGAAGATGTTGAGCATCTGCCGAGCAAGAGTGTAGTTCCGCACGAAGTGGTTGAGAGGGTGGCCAATGCAGTGAATGCGGTTATCAAAGAGAAGTCGGAGGTCGACGCCTCGCAACTCTCGCCATACGAGGCGGAGTATAAGCTCGGTTGCGAGATGTTTCGCAAGTATCGACTCGACGAGGCCTTCGAACTTCTGCTCGAGGCTGCTCTCGAGAATTACAGAGAGGCCCAAAAGTTTGTCTACTATTGTGTTGCCTCCGATACCCGATGCTTCAAGATCAAGGAGCAACGCTTCTTGAATCTCATCGAGCGCGAGGATGTGGCATCGAATGGTTTTGCTCTCTTTCTGATATCGCGTTACTACCTATTTAAGAGTGATTACGCCAAGCTCTACGACTATGCCGTCAAGAGTATGACCGCCGGCTCCGACTATGGTGCTATGCAGTTTATCAGGTGCTACGAGTTCGGTATGGGCGTAGAGAAGAATTTCGAAAAGATTCTTCCTCGTCTGCGTAAACTCGCTCTCGAGGGTAATGCCTGGGCTCAATACACCTATGGCCGCAATCTCATCTACGGCTGGAGTTGCGCCAAACAGCCTGCACTTGGCTTCAAATTTATAGAGGAGGGTGCAGCGCAGGGCGATCTCCATTGTATGAATGCTTTGGCCGTTTTATATCGTTATGGCGACTGTGTCGATGCCGATGCAGACAGGGCTAAAGAGTTGTATCTTAAGTTGGTGGAGTCGGGCTATGTCGAGGCGTATGAGAGTCTGGGCACGATGGCGTTGTATAATGCCGATGGTACGATAAAAGATGCAGAGCAGGCTATTCAATACTATGCCAAGGGCGCCGAACTTAATGTGCCCGATTGTATGGAGACATTGGGTGTTTTCTACGAGACCGGAGCTAATGGTAAGAAGAATATCAATCTTGCGATGCGTTGGTACAATCGTGCGGCTACTTGTGGCTCGCGATTTGCCTACTATTGCCTGGGGCGACTCTACTATTGGGGCGAAGATGGCTTGTCGGCTGACAAAGCAAAGGCGTGGGACTATTTTGAACGAGGAGCCAAGCGCTACAACTCGTGGGATAGCTACTATATGCTGGCCGAGATGTACTACGCGGGTGATGCACCCGATGACGTTACGGCTCAGGATGCGGTGCGCTACTACGAGGAGTGCATCTTTGGCGGTAGCAGTATGATGGGCGAATCAGCGAGTCGTCTCTACGATATCTATCACGAAGGTAAGGATGTGCCGCAAGATGAGCAGAAGGGTATCGACTTTTTGTTAAAGGCAGCCGAGCAAGGCTACGAAGAGGCAATGCTCAAGGTTGGCAAGGTGCTCACTGCCGATATAATGTCTCCTTATGCCGATGAGGTTAAGGGTATAAAGTATCTCACCCGAGCCTACGAGAAGGGCAATGTCGAGGCGGCAATCGTCCTGGCGGAACTCTATCGCAACGGTATGGCTACAGTGCGTAATATCGAGAAGTCGAAGGAGTTTCTTCAATTTGCCATCAACAAGGAGGAGAATACCAAAGCGTTGTGCGAGATGGGTAAACTCTTTGCGCATACTCAGCAACCGGGCTGGGATGAGAACTTCAACGACGAGGATATACCTCTCGAGAGGAAGCGTATCGAGCAGAAGATTGCCATCGACTACCTCACCCGTGCGGGCGAGAAGGGTTGTGCCGAGGCCTACTCCTGCTTGGTGTCGGTGGCAATCGACATCGCTTATTCCGACGATGTATCCGATGCCGAGGGTGATGAGATGCGCGCCAAGGCTTATGGTTGGGCAAAGGCGGGTGCTGCACTCGACCACGCGCAGTCGCATCTCGATTTGGCGGTATTCTACCAATGTGGCGTAGGCTGCGAAGAGGATTTCGACAAGGCAGAGGAGCACTATAAGCGTGCTGTCGAGTTAGGCAGTGCAGCTGCTCCCGCTTCGTTGGCGATACTCTATGACGAGAACCCCGACCGCTATGCCGACAAGTTAAGCGAAGCCTACTACTATGAGTTTTTGTCGAGGGCTCGTGGCCACTCAGGCTCGAACTTCGAGACTATGGAGAATCATCGCAGGGAGCGTATTGCTCAATTGGAGAGCATCAAGGAGGGCTACGATATCGAGGAGTTCTGCAATCGTGCATTGCCTCGCCGATTGGCTCTCTCGCCATCGTCAACGCTCACTTTGGCCGAGTGTTCGCAGTTCCACGAAATTATCAACAATCTGATCGACTCATACAACAATGCCCGTAATTGGCCTTCTCTGGAGGGGTTGATGCCGAAGCGTTACAACGAGAGCGAACGCCTTATCGACTTTGTTGATGATATAAGAGTGATGAAGAGCCGCCTCTGGCTTGCAATGCGTAGCAGAAATGCCAAATTTGCCGAATTGTCAATTCTCGATCAGTCGGAGTTAATCGATGTTATCGAGCACGATTTGACGGATGAGAGTCTGCAGCTTGGTGCCATCTCTATTGTGGAGATGTGTATCTATTTGAGGGATCTCTACGACCAATTCAAAGATAGTGATTTGGCGTTTTCGTAGTGATTCACGCAAATAAATAAGAGGGTGTCATTGGACACCCTCATCTTGTTAGAATTTGTATAACAAGAGCTATTTTTTTGCCAAGCTAGGCGACAAAACCACAGCATAGTAAACCTATGTGAGGATTTTGTCGTCCGACGATTGGTGAAAAAAGAGCCTTGTTAGACAGATTCTTCTCTATGCTTCAGGTTGCTTATCGTGCGTTCTTTGGAATGGTGATAGGGATGTAGTTCTTCGATGGTGCAAGCGGAACAAGTGGGCAATCCACTGCGTGAATCATCTCCTTGCCATCGGTATCCTGAGCCTTGACATTTGCCATATCGATCTTGGCTACATTGTGGATGCCGATAGGGGTGCGGTGCTCCTCTCCCGTGAATGTGAAGTTCACATTCTCCATTGTGAGATGCTTGATATTGCGTACAAACATCGCCCAATATGGCGTGGTGCGCGACTCGCGTGTAGGCATCTCGAGAGGTCGCTTGGTCTTTTCGTCGTTGCGACCGAGGTAGTGGATGTCGATATCTCGCAGGGTTACATCCTCGTATACGCCACCCTTCCAACTCTCGATTTGGAGTGCTGCATAGTTGACATTTGTCGCCTTGATGCGCTCCACAACAAGATTCTTCGACCAGGTGTTCGACTTCAAATCGGAGGCAAAGGCGCAACGCACGCAGTCGATGTCGAGGTCGTGAATGTGAACATCCTCCACACCTCCGACTGTGTCCCACCAAGCCCCCGGCTGGATAATCACTGCAGCCAACATCTTGCCCGTAAGTTTAGGAAGGTGTGGCTGAGCATACTTGCCCGGGCCCTTGATCTCACAGTGTGATATCTCCAAGTCCTTGACAGGGAAGATGATACGGATGCCGTTACAGGTGGAGTTGATGTAGCAATTCTTGATCACCGCATTCTCCCAGAAGCCTCCTGCAATGCAGTCGTCGCCCGTCTCGAACGAGCAGTCGCGAATCATCAGATTCTTGGCTCCACGCAGGTGTATAGCGTCGTGTCCCTTCGTAACCTTGATGTTGTCGAATGTAGCATTCACCACCTCGTAGCCCATAACTCCGTAGTTCGATGCCTCGGTGATATGCACGCCACGAATAGTCACGCCATCGACCTCGCCGAGCATAATGCAGTGCGGGCCACGCGAGCGACCCTCGCCATTGGGGTCGACAAGGTGGTTGGAGTTGATTACACCATCGCCCGTGATAGCGATATTCTTGACACGCTGCGCGAGGATGAACGAGCGATTCCAATACTCGGTGTAGGCGACCTTGTATTTCATAAAGTCGTCGCGCAGACACTTGTATGGCTTGTAGTCGTTAAGGTCGAGCGAGGCTATCAGTTCTGCACCTTCGGCAAGGCGCAGCTCCACATTGTCGAGCATCTCGATAGTGCCCGAGAGATATTTGCCGGCAGGCACAAGCACGATGCCTCCGCCATTTTCGTGACACGCTTTGATGGCGTTGTTGATGGCTACCGTGTTCGAGAATTTGCCATTGCCCTTGGCTCCGAAATCTTTGATGTTGTAGGTTGCGCGAGCCGACACAAAAGCCACCTGTGTCAAAGCAATTAAAGAGAGTAAAATATATTTCATAAATTCGGTTTATTTGTTGTATCTCTTGCAAAGATATATAAAAAATAGAATTTTTAATTCTTAATTTTTAAATTTTAATTTTTCGTTATATCTTTGCACCCGCAAATGTGGAGGGATTTGGACTGATTGCAACCACAATAAAAAACTGCTAAACCGGCAACTCTTTTTTTAGGCGTGTCTGCCAAATCCCAATCAAGTTTGTAAAACGCTAATGGCTAAGGGCTAATAGCTGAGGGCATTGAAATTTTAATTAAAATTTTGAAAGATATGGGATTTTTGTTTACATCTGAGTCGGTTTCGGAGGGACATCCTGACAAGGTTTCCGACCAGATTTCTGATGCTATTCTCGACGAGTTCTTGCGTCGCGATGCAAGCGCAAAGGTGGCTTGCGAGACTCTTTGCACCACAGGTTTGGTGGTTGTTTCGGGCGAGGTCTGCTCTGATGCTTATGTCGATATTCAGGGCACTGCGCGTCGCGTAATCGACCGCATTGGCTACAACCGTAGCGAGTTGCAGTTCGATGCCAAGTCGTGCGGTATTCTCTCGGCTATCCACGAGCAGTCGTCGGATATCAACCAGGGCGTAGTGCGTGCTACCGAGGAGGAGCAGGGAGCCGGTGACCAGGGTATTATGTTCGGCTATGCAGTCAACGAGTCGCGCGAGTTGATGCCTGCAACATTGATTCTCTCGCACGTCATCCTCAAGGAGTTGGCGGTTATCCGTCGCGAGGGCGAGGTTATGACCTACCTCCGTCCCGATGCCAAGAGTCAGGTGACTATCGAGTATGGCGACGACCGCAAGGCAAAGCGTGTGCACACCATCGTTGTATCGACACAGCACGACGAGGATGTCGATGTAGCACAGATCAAGGAGGATGTTCGCACCATCCTTATCCCTCGCGTCAAGGCTCGCTTGGAGCGTGCAGGCGACGAGTTGGCAAGCCTTATTGGCGAGGAGTATATCCTCCACGTAAATCCTACGGGCAAGTTCGTAATCGGTGGCCCTCACGGTGATACAGGCCTCACAGGTCGCAAGATTATTGTCGACACTTATGGTGGTCGTGGTGCTCACGGTGGTGGTGCATTCTCGGGTAAGGATTCATCGAAGGTGGACCGCTCGGCTGCTTATGCCGCACGCCACATCGCAAAGAATATGGTTGCTGCAGGTGTTGCTGACGAGGTGTTGGTGCAGCTCAGCTACGCTATCGGTATCGCACAGCCTTTGTCGGTATATGTCGACACCTATGGCACCAACAAACTCTCGATCAGCGAGGGTGAGATCGCCGAGCGCATTGCACGCCTCTTCGATCTTCGTCCACACGCCATCGTCAAGCGTTTCGGCTTGAAGAATCCAATCTTCGAGGCTACCGCATCGTATGGTCACTTCGGTAATCGTCCTTACACCAAGGCGGTTAAGTTTGTCGAGAATGGCGTTGAGATCGAGCGTGAGGTTGAGTTCTTCGGCTGGGAGCGACTCGATGCAGTAGATGCCATCAAGGCTGAGTTTGGTCTTTAATAGGTGTAGTTATGAATACTCTTAAATCTATTTTGTGCATAGCCCTCTCGCTATGCACAATTTTCACTCTATCGGCGCAGAAAAAGTCGTTGAAGTTCCACGGTAAGCCCGACTACTATCTCGAGTGTCAGAGCGAGGCGCTCTTCAAGGTTGCCGACGAGGGGTTGGATGCCTTTCCTCCCGTTGTGGGTGCACCCATCGAGCGTCGAATGGCGCTCTATACCCTCGATGGCTTGTTGCACGATACCCGCAACGACAATACAGAGGCCTTTCGTAGCTTTGTGTCGTCGCGTGTGACAAAGTTGCTTGCCGACCTGGAGAAACCCCTCAAGCGCGGTATGCGTATCTACAAGATCTACAACGAGGCATTTGTGGTACGCACCAAGAGCGCAACCATTGCATTCGACCTCTCGCGTTGCCGTTGTCGTGGCCACAATGACCCTATCGTGCCTACCGAGTTGGCGGAGAAGATCGTAGCAAAGTGCGATGCGTTGTTCCTGACGCACTACCACCGCGACCACGTCGACAGCCACATTGTCGACCTCTTTGTCAAGGCGGGCAAACCCGTTATTGCCGCTCCGAATATTCTTGCCGACAAGGCGGGTGTAACCCATCGTCGCAACGAGGAGGGTATCGACAACTTCGAGCTCAAACTCAAGAGCGGCAAGGCGTTGCAGGTGTCGATTATCCCTGCCATCCACGGCAAGGTTATGAATAATATCTATGTTGTAACCACTCCCGACAAGTATACCGTATGCCATACGGGCGATATGAGTGGCAAGAGCAACTTCAAGTGGATTCCTACCATCAACGAGAAGGTTGCAGATATCGATGCTCTGCTTGTAAATTGTTGGACCGGCTCTATTGCCAAGGCAATTTCGGGCTTCGATCCTCGCTATGTCATCACGGGCCACGAGAACGAGATGGGCCACACAATCGACCATCGCGAGGCCTATTGGCTCTCGTTTACCAAACTTGCCAACATCGACTATAAATATGTCGTTATGGCGTGGGGTGAGTGGTTTACTATCAAATAGATTTCGCCGATACAAATCAACAAGAAAGACGAGTGTGTCCAGCAAAAAAATGTTGGACACACTTATTTTGTGAGAATTTGTATAACAAGAGCTATTTTGAAGCTGCTCGAAGTTTGGGAAAGCGGAGCATACTTGGCGTATGTGAGCATTTCACAAACGAGGCAGATGCCAAAAGAGCCTTGTTAGACAGATTCTACTGGAAGAGTTGTATCAGCAACAATCCCACACTGAGCGAGACTGCGGTGGTTATGAGTCCCGGCATCATAAATGAGTGGTTAAGCACCCACTTACCGATGCGTGTCGATCCTGTGCGGTCGAAGTTGATAGCCGCGATGATGGTGGGATAGTTAGGGATGAAGAAGTAGCCATTCACAGCCGGGAATAGGGCTATCAACATCCAAGGAGAGATGCCGAGCGCAATGCCCAACGGGGCGATGGCACGGATGGTGGCAGCCTGACTGTAGAGGAGTATCGACATTGCAAAGAGTGCCACACCAAAGAGCCAAGGCATCTGCGTCACCACCCCCTCGATGCCGATCTTCAATTCTGCGATATTTCCGTTGATGAAGGTGTCGCCCATCCAGGCAATTCCGAAGATGGCAATCACAGCCTGCATACCTGCCGAGAATACGCTTCCTTTGGCGGCCTCGATACCATTGGTACGGGTGAGCAGAAGGATGAGTGCGGCAGCCGTAAGCATCAGAATCTCAATTAGTAGCGGCATACTCAATGCTGTGCCGTCGAACGAAGGGCGAAGCTGTGGCACCGAGCCGAAAATCACGATTGAAAGGGTGGTCAGAAGGAATATTATCACCGAGAGTCGAGCCTTTGTGACATTCTTCACATCGTTGAGTTTCACCTGTTGGGAATCGTTGAGCAGACCCTCCCGCACACGCTTGATATATTCGGGATCATCGGCCAGCTCCTTGCCTACACGCATCGAGTAGAGAGCACCCACCAAGATACCTATGAGGGTGGATGGAATGCAGATGATGAGTATGTCGAAAAGTGTGATGCCGAAGCACGAAAGCATACCGAGCAGAGCCACCGTAGCAGCCGAGATAGGGCTTGCTGTGATGCCTTGCTGCGAGGCTATTGTGGCGATGGCTAGAGGTCGCTCGGGGCGAATCTTGGTCTCGAGAGCCACCTCCGAGATTACGGGTAGAAGCGAGTATGCCACGTGACCCGTACCTGCCAAAAATGTGAATGTGTAGGTCACAAGCGGAGCCAAGATGGTGATGTGTGCCGGGTTGCGACGCAAGATTCGCTCGGCAATCTTCACCATATAGTCGAGACCGCCTGCCGCCTGCATACACGAAGCCGCCGAGATGACCGCTGCAATCATCAGCATCACATCGATTGGTGGAGCGGTAGGCTGCAGTCCAAATACAAAAGTCAGAATGGCCAATCCTACGCCACCCATCACTCCGAGTCCAATGCCTCCGAGACGGGCTCCCACGATAATGGCCGCAAGTACAAAAAGAAATTGTATCAGCATCTGTTTGTTTATTGGTAACGAGATTTAATCTTCATTCTCTTTTTTAGCTTTTTCCTCTTGCGGTTTTACAAACTGTATTATACCAAATTCTCCGCAAGTTCTCCAATTAGGCTTCCATCGTTTTTGCTTTTTCTCCTCCACATCAAGTATAACACTGGACTTGAAGCTTCGAAGAATTAATATAGGTCTATTGACATATCTAATCTTCTTCTCGATTGTGTCACCAAGGTCATAGAGACGGTCACCCACAAGGCGACGATAATTCATATCTCCCTTGAGAACAATCAGTTTGACATTTTCATCTTTGCTCCAGGCCTCAAACTCTTTCGATGAATCAAACTCATTAGGTTGCGACCAGGTATCCTCGAATGTGAATCTTAGAGTTTTTTTACAACCGTTTACAGTATATGTATATGCGTGTGGACTATTATCTACTATCGCATCATTGAATAAATCAATATCTTTAAGCAAATCTACAACGGGTGATACATCATCAATTTTAGCTTCGTCGTTGATGGTTGTGTCACCCACAAAGATCGGTACTTTCTTTACATGATAGTTTATCTCCGTAATATTGGTCTTGTTAAGAATATAACCTCCCAAAAGAATGTCTGCATAGAGCTCTATGCCGGAATTGTCAACTATATAATGTACAATGCCATCCTCATCTTTAATATCATTGATGTATTTATCAAACTTGTCAGAGTCGTTTAAGGCAAGTTGTACCGACTTCAATACTTTGTTGACATCGAGTTGGCTAAGGTCCGATGAGTTGGAGCTAAGGCAACAATGAAGAAGCCATCGTGCGCTCTCATCAGCTCCCTTTGTCGCTGTTTCGTATGAGTCGACTAATAGTTGACGAAGAGGTGACTCATTGATCTTACAATCAGATTCGCGCTTCTTTACGTCATATGGGTCGTATGAAGTTTTTTTCTCAAACTTTTGCTTCTCGATAAATTTCAGCAAAATATAGTAGTAGAAATAAAATTCCGCATCCAAGAAAGGAATTATTCTCACCAATTCACCGTTAGGAATGCCATATGTTCTATGCTTTGCCAATATCTCTTCAATCTCCTTTCTCGCAAAAAGAGCAAGTGGGTTATCCTCTTTAGTTTGAGATTGGGCATAGCACTCTCTGATAAAATCATTGTAGGAGTATTCGAAGGTTTTACTTTTGCTACCTTTTTTTCTCGCTTTCCTCTTCGCTTTTTTGTTGCTTGTTTCGAAAATACCCTTGAAAATCTCCTTGAAACGAGCCTCAATTGTCAGGTAGGCAAAATTGTCGTTACTCCACGATGCAACAGGCGCATTTGGGCGAGGATGCAATAGTGCCTCTTCTATAGCTCCTCCGATTACAATATCCATATAGATGGGATCTTGCCAAAAATTGTCCTCCGAAGTATGGTTTGCAAGGGCTTTTTCTGCCTCTTGATCGACTCTTGCATTCCTTGATTTTTTCAAGAATGCCTTGTATATCAACCCCCTAGCCTCGTGTGCCTCCTTTGCTTTCTCGAATTCTTTTGCAGTGTAATCGCCGACACATTTTTCTCCCTTAGCAGCATCGAATAAGAATATGACGATGTCGGCCTCTTCTACGATGACTTTATTGATGAAATCCTGAGAAGATTGTATCAAGAAATCCTTGAACGATATCGGAAGAACAAAAATATCCTTATTCAATTGAGCATACTGCGCATTCCTTGCAGAGACAATTTGAAGAATCTTATTTCGTTCTTCGTCCAAGCCCTCAATTGAGCCGGCTACAAACATTTTAATTACTCTCATCGTTAGTGAACATTTTTTCAATATTTGACAAATATACAATTTTTTATTTGTTAGCACAACAATTTCGCCTAAAAATACTAATAGATAACCCCAGATTCTTTTCTATGCAAGATTTTTTATTATGAATAGACAAAGCAGGAGACTTGTAGTGCGAAAAGTGCATATTTATTTTGAGAATTACGATTTTTGTTTATATCTTTGTAGTGTGGCAGAGGTGTAATATGGTTTGTGTGCTCTGCTGATTGTCTAACCCATTAATTATTTTTGCTATGGAGAATAAGAAGAGAGAGGGTAAAGAGGATGGTTATGTATCATTCGATCCCGATGAACTAAAAAATGCTACCCAAGAGGGCGATCCTAACGATGAGGCGTACGAGTTGCTGTGGGAGGCTACTTGTGTCTCATCGCACGTCGACGATGTAGACAAGGCAACGGGCCATACCGAGGAGGATAATATCTACCCGACAACCCCCGAAGAGGTTGATGCAATGGAGGATTTGGTCAACCGAGCAGAGGCTGCACTCAAGGTGCCCAATGAGGAGTTCTCGCAGCGTGTCAGCGAGTTGCGTGAGATTATCAAGTGGTCACGCAAGCGTCATTGGAAGCTCAACTGGCGCGTGGTTGTAGGTGTGCTTATCTCGGTCTTCGCGCTCTATATGATTACCGATAGTCGCGATGGCGATGTGCAGAAGGAGCTGAACAATGTGGAGCAGGTCGAGAACTGGGAAGAGATGCCACTGACCTACTTCAACCTCGATTCGCTTGGCCAAACCAAATATGTTTTCCCGAAAGATAAATATGCGACGGTAAAGATTTGGCACGAACAGGCTCAGCGCATAGTGGCCTGGGACTACAATAGTGCCAAAGTCTCCATTCCGCAGAACGAAGCGGAGTTGCAGAAACCAGACTTGAGCGAGAGCCTTAAGGAGTTCTACACAAAGCAATTGAAGAATAACAAGAAGAAGCTGAAGGAGAACCTCGAGAAGTACGAGGAGCTTCAGGATGCAAGTTTCAAGAAGTTGCAGAAGATGGCTTTGGCGGAGTTGGACGAGGAGGTCGATGAGGCTAAGTCGTCTAAGAGATTCGTGATGTTCTGGAATATATTCTTCATTCTGCTCATTCCTGTCTATATCTTCGCAGCACGCCCTTATGGTTACACCATCAGTCGCCATCGTCGCGAGGCTGCCAACCTTGGTAAGCTCGAAAAGATAGGTTTGTGGCTCTCGGGAGGTCTCTTTGCTGCGGGCGCAGGCATTGGCTTTGTCGATATCGTAACCAAGTGGAGCGATGGCTCGGAGAGTCGTGAGGATGATGGCACAGGCCCTGTAAGACTTGCCATCAAGGTGGGTTTGTTCGCATTGGCGGTGATTGTATTCTGCTGCGTAAGTTGCTTCCTGATGCTCTATGCTACCATCACGGGATTAATTCGCAACTACGATTGGAAAGTGGTGAAAGCCAAGGCTGTATCCGCCGGCAAGGCTGCCAAGGCAAAGTACGATGAGGTGAAGAACGAGCGTAAATAACCCAACGGGGCGATATCAAACAACGGGGGTGACCAAAACGATTGGTCATCCCCGTTGTTGTATCACAACATAACAGCATCGAAAGTTGGAGAGGGGTGTTATTTTTATCGCAGATAAGCTATGTAGTTTCCAAAAAATTACTATCTTTGCAAAAATTTTGCACGCACGCATACGCATACTTGTGCGTACGGGCGAAAGGTGAAACAAGAGAGAATAGAACAAAATCAATAAATACATAAAATCAATCAATTTAGAACTATGGAGAATAAACTTAAAGAGTTGACCGAGCGCCTTTATGGTGAGGGTCTTGAAAAGGGTCGTGTCGAGGCTGACCGTTTGGTTGCGGAGGCCAAGGAGAAGGCTGCTGCGATTTTGGCGGAGGCGAAGGCTGAGGCTGCGAAAATCGTGAAGGAGGCCGAGGACAAGGCTGCCGACACCGAGAAGAACTCGATGACCGAGATTCAGATGGCAGGTCGTCAGGCTGTTGCCAAGATCAAGAGTGAGCTCGCCTCTGCAATTATCGCAAAGACAGCAGGCAAGGCTGTCAAGGAGGCTACTATCGATGCTGAGTTCGTGAAGAACTTACTCTTGACTGTTGCACAGAACTGGTCGGGCGCTGCCGAGCAGGTTTCGCTCAAGGCGTTGCTTCCTGCAGCTTTGGAGGCTGAGTTTTCGAAGGTATTCGAGGCTTCGGCCAAGGAGTTGCTCGCAGCAGGTGTCGAGGTTGGCTACTCGAAGGATGTGAAGGCCGGCTTCAAGGTAGGCGAGAAGGATGGTGGCTACTACATCTCGTTCACCGACGAGTCGTTCGAGGCTTTGCTCGACGAGTACTTGCGCGAGAAGGTTTCACAAATACTCTTCGCATAGACTGTTATGTTTGGAAAGTCCTATTACGCATTAGTAGCGGGCTTGCGTGAGTATGCTCTCGATGCCGAGACCAAAGGTTTCGACCTCGAGGCTATCATCGCAGAGATACTCGAGGTGGTATCGGATGCCGATGCCAAGCGAGTAAACTTGCTCTACGCCTACTACGATTGCGAGAATCTTATCAGTCGCTACAATGGCTCTTCAACCCACAATCCTCTCGGTCGTCTTTCGAGCGAGGAGATTGAGGAGGAGTTGCAAAACCCGTCGCGTCTCATAGCTCCACTTGCAAAGGTGGTTGCTGCCTACGCTTCGCACGAAGGCGGAGATGAGGAGGCCGAGGTTGACTCCTCGCAGCCATTTGCCAAGGCGTTGCTCACAGCCTACTACAAGGCGTGCGAGGCATCGGGCTCGCGACTCTTGAGGGATTGGTCGCGCACCGACCGCACCATCCGCAACATCGTGGCGGCAACCGTAGCTCGCCAGAGTGGTATTGCGGCAGCTTCGGTAGTGGTGGGCGACGATTCAGTTGCTGCGGCACTGTCGCGCAGTTCGGCTGCCGACTTCGGCTTGCGCACCGAGCTTCCGTTTGTGGAGCAGTTGGTGGCAATCGTAGCCGACGAGCACAATATGCTGGAGAAGGAGCGCAAGATCGACAACATCCGCTGGGCAGAGATCTCGGAGCTTTCGACCTTCGACTACTTCGATATTAACGCCATCATCGCATATCTGGTGAAGGTGAATATGGTGGCGCGTTGGGTGGCACTCGATGCCAAGGTGGGTCGCGAGATGTTCGCACGCCTTGTGTCGGAGCTCAGCGCCAAGGAGAAGATAAATAAATTTTAACGAAACATAATGAAAACAACAGGTAAAGTAAACGGTATCATCTCGAACATCGTTATCGTGAAGGTCGACGGAGCAGTTGGTCAGAACGAGATTTGCTATGTTTATGTAGGTGAGACCAAGATGATGGCCGAGGTCATCAAGGTTATAGGCGATGATGCCTATGTGCAGGTTTTCGACAGCACTCGTGGCTTGAAAATCGGCGACAAAGTAGAGTTCGAGGGTCATATGCTCGAGGCGACTTTGGCTCCGGGTATGCTTTCGCGCAACTACGACGGTCTGCAGAACGACCTCGAGAAGATGGACGGTCTGTTCATCTCGCGTGGCTCGATCACCGATCCGGTAGATTTCGAGAAGCTCTGGGAGTTTAAGCCACTTGCAAAGGTGGGCGACAAGGTGAGCGCAGGAGACTGGCTCGGCGAGGTTAAGGAGCAGTGGGTGGCTCACAAGATTATGGTGCCATTCATTATGACAGGCAACTACACCGTAAAGAGCGTAGTCGAGGCTGGCGAGTACAAGGTTACCGACACCATCGCAGTAGTAGCGGATGTCGATGGCAACGAGTACAACATCACAATGGTGCAGAAGTGGCCGGTTAAGCAGGCTATACGTTGCTACACCGAGAAGCCACGCCCATCGCGTGTTATGGAGACCGGTGTGCGTGCAATCGACACATTCAACCCACTTGCCGAGGGTGGTACAGGCTTTATCCCTGGTCCGTTCGGTGCGGGTAAGACTGTGCTTCAGCACGCCATATCGAAGCAGGCCGAGGCCGATATCATTGTCATCGTAGCGTGCGGTGAGCGTGCTAACGAGGTGGTGGAGATCTTCAAGGAGTTCCCTGAGTTGATCGACCCACACACAGGTCACAAGCTTATGGAGCGTACCATCATCATCTGTAACACCTCGAATATGCCTGTGGCAGCGCGTGAGGCGTCGGTCTACACCGGTATGACCATCGGTGAGTATTATCGTTCGATGGGTTTGAAGGTGCTCGTAATGGCCGACTCGACATCGCGTTAGGCTCAGGCATTGCGTGAGATGTCAAACCGTTTGGAGGAGCTTCCTGGTCAGGACGCCTTCCCTATGGACCTCTCGGCAATCATCTCGAGCTTCTATGCTCGCGCAGGTTTGGTTAAGCTTAACAATGGCGAGACAGGTTCGGTGACCTTCCTTGGTACCGTATCGCCTGCGGGTGGTAACCTCAAGGAGCCTGTGACCGAGTCTACCAAGAAGGCTGCACGATGCTTCTACGCACTCTCGCAGGGCCGTGCCGACTCGAAGCGTTACCCTGCAATCGATCCACTCGACTCCTACTCGAAGTACTTGGAGTATCCTGAGGTTGCTTCGTACCTCGGTGAGAAGATCGAGAAGGGCTGGGTAGAGCTCGTTTATCGTGGCAAGACCCTCGTTCAGCGTGGTAAGGAGGCTAACGACCAGATTAACATCCTCGGAGACGACGGTGTACCTGTAGACTATCACGAGCGTTTCTGGAAGAGCGAGTTGATTGACTTCGTAATCTTGCAGCAGGATGCATTCGACGATATCGACGCAAATTGTCCTATGGAGCGTCAGCAGTATATGTACAAGAAGGTGCTTGCAATATGCGAGCAGGACTTCGAGTTCGCCGACTTCAACGAGTGCTCCAAGTTCTTCAAGGGACTCATCAACCTCTTCCGTCAGATGAACTACGCAGAGTGGCAGAGCGAGAAGTTCTACGACTACGACAAACAGATTGATGCTTACATCGCTAACCACTAAACCGAATAGAAAGTTATGACACGAGCATTTCAGAAAGTATATACAAAGATTGACAATATCACCAAGGCTACCGTAACCCTTCGTGCAACGGGTGTAGGTAACGACGAGTTGGCTACCGTAGGTGGTCGCCTCGCTCAGGTGGTAAAGATTATGGGCGACAGCGTTACCTTGCAGGTCTTTGCGGGTACCGAGGGCCTGGCAACCAACTCGGAGGTTATCTTCCAGGGCGAGCCACCAAAGTTGCGTGTTTCGGACGACTTGGCAGGTCACTTCTTCAACGCCTATGGTGAGCCGCTCGATGGTGGCGAGATGATCGAGGGTGAGGCACGCGAGATTGGCGGCCCTACCGTAAACCCATTCCGTCGTTTGCAGCCATCGGAGCTTATCGCAACAGGTATCGCAGGTATCGACTTGAACAATACCATCGTAACCGGTCAGAAGATTCCGTTCTTTGCCGATTCGGATCAGCCATACAACGCTGTGATGGCGAATGTGGCACTCCGTGCAAAGGCCGACAAGATTATCCTCGGAGGTATGGGTCTTACCAACGACGACTTCCTCTACTTCAAGCAGGTATTCGAGAATGCAGGTGCATTGGATCGTATCGTATCGTTCGTGAATACCACCGAGAATCCTCCTGTGGAGCGACTCCTTGTGCCAGATATGGCCTTGACTGCTGCCGAGTACTTCGCTGTGGACAAGGGCGAGAAGGTCTTGGTGTTGTTGACCGATATGACCTTGTATGCCGATGCTTTGGCTATCGTATCGAACCGTATGGATCAGATTCCGTCGAAGGACTCGATGCCTGGTTCGCTCTACTCGGACCTGGCAAAGATATACGAGAAGGCGGTGCAGTTGCCTAATGGTGGTTCGATCACCATCATCGCAGTGACCACCCTCTCGGGTGGCGATATCACCCACGCTATTCCTGATAACACGGGTTATATCACCGAGGGTCAGCTCTTCTTGCGTAACGACTCGGATACAGGTAAGGTTATCATCGATCCATTCCGTTCGTTGTCGCGTTTGAAGCAGCTCGTTATCGGTAAGAAGACACGCGAGGACCACCCACAGGTGATGAATGCCTGCGTGCGCCTCTACGCCGATGCAGCCAACGCAAAGACCAAGCTGGAGAATGGTTTTGACTTGTCGGACTACGATGATCGTGCTTTGAACTTTGCAAAGGAGTACTCGGAGAAGTTGCTCTCTATCGATATCAACATCGACATCACCGAGATGCTCGACACTGCGTGGACCTTGTTCGCAAAGCACTTCTCGAAGGAGGAGGTTGCCATCAAGGCAGAACTTATCGAGAAATATTGGAAAGCATAACTGAACGATGGCAATCAAATTTCAATATAACAAGACTTCGCTTGGCGAGCTCGGTAAACAGCTCAAGATGCGTCAGAAGGCGCTCCCTACCATCAAGAGTAAGGAGTCGGCTCTGCGCTCCGAGGTTAAGCGAGCGAAGGACTCCGCAACAGAGCTGCGCAAGCGTCTCGATGCCCTGATGGCCGAGTACGACTATATGGTGGCACTGTGGGGAGAGTTTGATTGTACACTACTTCGCGTTGCAGATGTCACATTGACAAATCAAAAGATTGCGGGAGTGCGCATCCCTATACTCGAGGAGATAAAGTTCGAGTGCAAGCCATTCGACCTCTTCACCTCGCCTGCGTGGTATAGTGATGGCATCGAGCTGCTCAAAAAGATTGCCAGCCTCGGCATCGGGTTCGAGATCTACAATCGCCGAATGTCACTCCTGGACTATGCACGCCGAAAGACTACTCAAAAGGTGAACCTCTACGAGAAGGTGCAGATACCTGGTTATGAGGACGCCATACGAAAGATCAAACGATTTATGGAGGATGAGGAGAACCTCTCGAAATCGGCACAGAAGATTGTTAAGACTCGCCAGCAGGCTGCCGCACAGGAGGGCGGAAAGAGATGATAGTCAAGATGATGAAATACAATATCGTGCTCTTCTCGGCAGAGCGTGAACACTTTGTGGAGCGTCTGCGTGAGCTGGGTATGGTCGATATCACCACCTCGGGCTGGGAGCCTACCGAGGCCGACCGCGAACTCGTCTCGGCAATTGATGGTCGCACCAAGGCTGTCAATGCTCTCGAGGCCTTTGCTCAGAGCGACGACTATGTGGCAGATGCCAAGGCTATCGAGGCTGGCAAGGTCTACGAGGCGTACCTCGCAGCACAGAGCGCAATTGCTGCCGCAAAGAGCGAGAACGCTCGTCTGCAGAAGGTGCTCGAGGAGTGGTTGCCTTGGGGAGAGTTCGACTGCTCGACACTCCAGAAGCTCGCCGACAGCGGCGTGGTGCTTCGCTACTTCACAGCACAACGCTCAACCTACGATCGTAGCGTGGCGGAGTGGAGCGAGATGTTCAACATCGCGGTAGTGAGCGAGGATAGTGCCGCAGTTCGCTTTGTCGTTATCGGCGATGGCTCGGAGGAGATTGCCATCGACGCACAGGAGCTTAAGGCCCCTACTCAGAGCAATACCGAGACCAAGGCGCAAATCGAGCAGAACGATGCCGAGATTGCTGCACAGTATGCAGTGATCAGTGCTGCTGCCGATGCCAAGGCGGAGGTTGAGGCGGAGATTACCGCACTCAAGCGTGCTATGCAGGATGTGCGAATCGAGGCTACGGCCGACAAGGCAGCCGAGGGCTTGCTCCTCGTTATGGAGGGCTGGGCCGAGAAGGAGACTTCGGCCGAGGTGGACAAACTCTTGGATGAGTATCCAAGCGTGGTCTACATCAAGGAGGATCCAACCCCTGAGGATGAGACACCTGTTAAGTTGAAGAACAACCGCTTTGCCCGCTTGTTCGAGATGATTGGCGGCTTGTACGCACTGCCAAAGTATGGCACTTTGGATATGACGCCATTCTTCGCGCCATTCTATATGCTCTTCTTCGCCATCTGCCTCAACGATGCAGGCTATGGTGCAATCTTGCTCGCTGCAGGTGTTGCATTGGCACTCAAGGGTGGCAAGGGAATGCGTCAGGCAGCATACCTCACTATGGTGTGCGGTGGTGCGACTACCCTATTCGGTCTCTATACGGGCTCGCTCTTTGGCTTGAGCATTCCTCAGTTGATGGGCTATCCGAATATGGCAGATTGCCATGTTCCGTTCCTCGACTTCCAGGGTAAGTTCTTCGCTTGGTCATTAGCACTCGGAGTGTTCCAGATATTGTTGGGTATGTTGCTCGACATCGTTTTCAAGGCTCGTTGCTTCGGTATCACCACCGTATTCGGCAAACTCGGCTGGTTCATTGTGCTTCTCTCGGCTTGCCTTGCGGGCGGTCTGCAGATGCTCGATGAGAATTGGATTATTCCGGGCTTCACAACCTCGTCGGTGGCATTCTATGTCGCTATGGGCGTGGGTGTGCTGCTGATGTTGGTGCTCAACAATGTTAAGCGCAACCCGATTGTCAATGTCGCTTCGGGATTGTGGGATACCTATAATAATTTAACGGGATTGTTGAGCGATGTGCTCTCCTACATCCGACTCTTCGCTATCGGTTTGTCGGGTGGTGTGCTGGCGCAGGTGTTCAACTCGTTGGCTATGGGACTTACGGGCCTTGATGCGGGCATCGAGCACTTTGGCGTAGGCACCATATTCCAGATTGTGGGTGCCGCAGCCATTCTGCTTATCGGACACGGAATCAACCTCTTTATGTCGTCGATCTCGTCGTTCGTGCATCCTATGCGTCTTACCTTTGTGGAGTTCTACAAAAACGCCGGTTTCGAGATGACTACACGCGCATTCGAGCCAATCAAAAAGTAATTTTTTACAACAAACAATATTTATTAACAAACTAATTAAAAACAAATTACAATTATGACTTCAGCTTTGATTTTGGCCTACCTCGGCGTAGTGTTGATGGTGGGTGTTGCAGGTATTGCTTCGGCAGTAGGTACCGCAATTTGCGGCCAAACCGCAGTAGGTGCTATGAAAAAGAACAATGGCGCATTTGGTAGCTATATGATTCTTTCGGCACTTCCAGGTTCGCAGGGTCTCTATGGCTTCGTATGTTTCTTTATGGTGCAGAACCTCTTGACCGCTGAGATTTCGATGTATCAGGCAGCTGCAGTATTTGGTGCAGGTTTGCTCGTTGGTATCGTAAACCTCGCTGCTGCAATCTTCCAGGCAAAGGTTTGTGCTAACGGTATCGCAGCCATCGGTAACGGCCACGATGTGATGGGTAAGACCCTCATCCTCGCAGCGTTCCCAGAGTTGTACGCTATCTTGACCGTAGCCGCTACATTCCTTATCTCGAACGCAGTAGCATAAAAAGAAGGGGCGACGCCCCTTCTTTTTATGCTATGGTGTGTTACCCACCCCCTAAATCCCCCTCCT
>JAFVOR010000092.1 GCA_017505725.1 Alistipes sp. | reverse complement strand
GTGGTGGTAGGTATCGTGACCTACCTCCTCCAAGTCGTTGTGCTTACCCGACACACGCAGACACTTCTGCGAATCGGCAGCTCGTGGCGACTTGCGCTCGGCATTGCCCAAGAATATATCCTTGAACTGATTCATACCTGCATTGGTAAACATCAATGTAGGGTCATTTTTTACAACCATAGGTGCCGATGGCACGATAAGGTGCTGCTTCTGCTCGAAAAAATCGAGGAAGGCTTGGCGAATTTGTTTTGATGTCATCATTTATAATAGATTTAATTTCAACTCGTTACAATTCTTTGTCACGCGACGCACGCACAAGCACGCGCAAAATCGGTTGCAAAAATACAAAATTATAACTAATTTTGCGCCTATATAGCAAAGTTTTTTCGATTTGAACGAGGATATTCGCAATACAACCGAGGCGACACAGAGCTCGAAGCGACGCAATCGATACAACATTCTCCGCCAGATGTTGATCGGTTTTATCGTTATATCCATTGTGAATATGGCCATATCCTACCTCTTTCACACACCCAAGATGCACCAGATTGCCAACGACAACCGCGAGCTGGTGCTCAAGTACGAAATTCTGCAGGACCGCATAGCCTCAATGCAGGGCAAGATAGCCGAGATTCGCCATCGTGACCACTATGTCTATCGCCGACTCTTCTCGAGCGACACACTCGCAATCGAGGGTATCTACAACCCATACCCACCATCGAAATACGAGAATCTCAAGGGTGACGAATACTCGGACATTATGCTCAACACGTGGCAAATGCTCGATGCGGCAACACGACACACCTATGCCGCCTCGCGCTCACTCGACGAGGTGCAGCACTTTGCCAAAGGCAAGGAGCAGATGTCGCAGGCAATACCCGCCATCTGGCCTATCGACCGCACCAAACTCAAGGCCTTCTACGCCTTTGGTGTACGCAAGGTGCACCCTATACTCAAGAGGCGCACAATGCACAAGGGTGTCGATATGTCGACCGACTTTGGCGTGCCGGTCTATGCTACGGGCGACGGAGTTGTCGAGAAGGTCGAGCAAGGCAAGCGTCGTCGCGGCTATGGTCGTCAGATTCTCATCGACCACAAATTTGGCTACAAGACCCGCTATGCCCACCTGCTCAAGATGTTTGTAAAGCCTGGCGAGAAGGTGCAGCGCGGACAACTCATTGGCGAGGTTGGCTCGTCGGGAGGCTCAACGGGTCCGCACCTCCACTACGAGGTAATCTACCGAGGGCGCAATGTAAACCCTGTCAACTACTTCAACCGCAATATGACCAGCGACGAGTATCGTATGCTGATGGAGAATATGAAGCATAACTCAACGCTCGAGACCGACGAGGGCACATCAAACGAGGAGAACTAACTATGACAACGAAGGATAAGACAAAGAAGCGCAAGAGCCGTTTCATACTGCGTATGTTGGCGTGGTTTGGAGCTACTGTGCTCTACTACATCGTATTCTCGTTGCTCTTCGACACACCTGCGGAGTATGAGTTGCGCCACTCGACCGACCGACTAAAAAACGAATACGAGGTGCTGCTCAAGCAGTACGACTCGCTCTCGGTGGTGGTCGACAATGTGGTGGAACGCGACCGTAATATCTTTGCCCTGATGTTCGACTCGGAGCCATACAGTTTCGATTCGGAGTACAACACCAAGCGCATCGAGCTGCACGAATCGTTACTCGAAAAGAGCAATAGCGAGATGCAGGATATTCTCGAAGCCTCGCTCAACAATCTCGAGGGCAAGACAAGCGCACTCGAGCAGAGCTATACCACTCTCGATGAGCGACTTGCCGAGGTGGGCACAAAGCGCAACAACATCCCGTCGATCCAGCCCGTAACCAACCACGAACTCACCCTTCTGACCGCTGCATACGGAACGCTTATGCACCCATTCTACCGCACACTGCAGTCGCATCAGGGTGTCGACTATGTGATACCCGAGGGCACCCGCATATTTGCCACTGCCGATGGCGTTGTCAAGGAGATCAAGGGCAAGAACTCGACCTCGGGCATAACCATCGTGCTCGACCACGGAAATGGCTACACCACAACCTATAGCCACCTGCAGAGCGTGAAGGCAAAACGCCGTCAGCGAGTGCAGCGTGGCGACATCATCGCCCTTTCGGGTAATACGGGACTTTCGCTTGCACCACACCTCCACTACGAGGTGCGCTACAATGGTATGCGAGTAGACCCGATACACTACTTCTTTATGGAGCTTACACCCGATGAGTATCAGCGTATTATACGCATAGCGCAGTCGGGTATGCAATCATTCGATTAACGACTTTTCTACAATGCAGATCAAACTCATAATTCTCGATTTCGATGGCACTCTCGCCTCAACCGAAGAGGCCAATATGGAGGCCTATGTAGCAGCACTTGCCGAGGAGGGCATTGCGCTCGACAGAGAGGAGTATCGCCGTCGCTACTTCGGTATGCGCTGCCCCGAGTTTTTGCAGGAGATTGGCATCACCAACCCCGAGGATATGGATCGCATCCGCCTACGCAAAATAGAGCTCTACCCCACCTTTTTCAATACAGTGCGCCTGAACGAGCCATTGTGGAACTTTGCGCAGGACTTCCGCGCTCAAGGTGGCAAGGTGTGGATTGTCTCGACAGGTCAGAAGGACAATATCGCAAATGCTATGCACTACCTCGGCATCGACGAGGATGTCGACGGACTGCTCACCTCGGTCGATGTAGCTGAGCCCAAGCCCTCGCCCGAGGCCTTCCTCAAGGCGATGGAGATAGAGGGTGTAACACCTGCCGAGACACTCATATTCGAGGACTCCCCAGTGGGTATCGCAGCCGCAAAAGCGTGCGGTGCAGCCTACTTCAAAGTTGTACTCTAGGCAATAAATACCAACTCATATGCAAAATTAAAACACCACATAGTGGTGTTTTTTTATTTTTCCGCAAAAAATTATGTGAAAATTGTTTGGAAATTAGATTCTTTTGCTCTATATTTGTGATATCAAATTAATATCATTTTGAAAAACAAAAAAAACTAATGGCTAATGGCCAAAGAGTAATAGCAAAGAACTTTTTTATAAACCTTTAATACTTTATTATTATGGAGAAGAATCAGAATGCAGTCTATTCGGGCTGGAAGATGAACGGATTTACGATGTTGTTCCTTATGTTATTGAAGTGGGCAATTGGAATTTTGGCAATTGTGTGGGGAGTAGAGAACTTCACCGAGCCGAGTCTCTACTATGTGCTTGCCATCGTGGGTGGTGCACTCCTCCTTGTGTGGTCGCTCTTTATTCTGCCTTGCGGATTTATGCTCCTCGAGCCAAACGAGGCGCGCGTATTGCTCTTCTTTGGTAAGTACCGAGGTAACTTCCTTCAGTCGGGCTTCTGGTGGATCAACCCATTTATGTCGGTCAAGAAGATCTCGCTTCGTGCACGCAACCTCAACGCCGAGCCTATCAAGGTGAACGACAAGCAGGGTAACCCAATCCTTATCGGAATGGTGCTGGTGTGGAAGATTCGCGAGAACGAGATCTACAAGGCTGTGTTCGACATCGACACACCGATTGCAACAGGCGAGATATCGGTGACATCGAATAGCCGAATGAAGGCTCTCGAGAACTTCGTATCGGTGCAGAGCGATGCTGCATTGCGTCAGGTGGCAGGTCTCTACGCCTACGATAACAACAACGGAGGTAACGAGGAGCTCACACTCCGCTCGAATGCCGACGAGATCAACGAGCAGCTCGAGACTCGCCTCAACGAGCGTCTTGCAATGGCAGGTATCGAGGTGCTTGAGGCTCGCATCAACTACCTCGCCTACGCACCGGAGATTGCGGCAGTGATGTTGCGTCGTCAGCAGGCTGACGCCATCATCTCGGCACGCGAGAAGATTGTCGAGGGTGCGGTTTCGATGGTCAAGATGGCTATCGACAAGTTGGCAGAGGACGAGGTCGTAGAGCTCGACGAGGAGCGCAAGGCGGCTATGGTGAGCAATCTGCTCGTAGTGTTGTGCGCCGACGAGTCGGCACAACCGGTAGTTAATGCAGGAACTTTGCATCATTAGTAAGTAACGAGTAGTGTGAGATTTCTCAAACTAATCAATTGATTCGAAATCGGAGGCGATGAGGCTATTTTTGTGCGGGGCGCAGTAGCGGAAAGCGGAGCATAGTAAACCCTAATAATGGAGCGAAGCGACAAGTCCCACTTTTCCAAAGGGGGATTTAGGGGGAATGTAAATGCTGTTGCACCAAAGGTGCATTTACGACGCAAGCACGGTGCAAAAAGAGCCCATCGGAACGATTTCCCCAAAAAGAGAAAAAGCGTTTATGGCAAAGGAGGCTACAAAGAGTTTTGTACTTCGTATAGATGCCGAGATGATGGAGGCGATCGAGAGGTGGGCGGAAGATGAATTCCGCTCCACCAACGGTCAGTTGCAATACATTATTGCCGAGGCTCTGCGCAAGAGCGGACGCATCAAGAAACGGAAAACGGAAAAGTAAAAACGGAAAACTGACGAACCCTCCGCCCTTCGGGCACCTCCCCTAAATTTAGGGAGACGAGCGAAGCGGAAGGGGTATGCAAAAAACGAAAAGCGATGGAAAGTGCTAATTTCATACACAAACTGCGCAAGATCAACCGAGGAATATCGTTCAATCTTTGGCGTGTGCGCATAGGCGGATTGGAGATGGCTCTATTCTTTATCTTTGCCATCGGCGAGAAGCTCATCAGCAAATTCGTGCCGATGGAGCCTGCGACAGCGCATATCGTAAGCGAGACATTGAGTTGCATCTCTGTATTGATTCTCAGCGAGGCGATTTTGCGTGCGCTCTACAAGTTATTTCCACGCTATCGTTGGGGTACGCTTATGGCGATGATTGGCGGTGCTATCGGTGGTCTTTTGATAACAATTGTGATGGACCACTTCGATAGTGAGGTCGCGGTCGACAAGAACGACTTTATAGCATTGGGCGTTTGCGTTGCGCTCTTCGTAGCGGCATTCATCCTCTGGCGACAGAGCGTCAACAAGGTGAAGCAGATAAAGCTCGAACGCGAGATGGCTCGCAAGCAGCGAATGCGCCGAGGATACTAAAGATAGAGTGGGTATCACAACATTTGTTGGACACCCACTCTTTGTTTTTGATTTGTTGATTGCTCTATTCCGCCTTTGGCAAGATCTGGACATTTACAGCCTGAACACCCTTGTCGCCTTCGCCTACCTCATAGCTGACATTTTGGCCCTCGTTCAACGCCTTGAAGCCCTCCTTTACGATACCTGTGTAGTGTACAAATACCTCCTTGCCATCCTCGGCAATAATAAATCCGTATCCCTTCTTGGGATCGAACCATTTTACTTTTCCTTCCATAGTAATTAAAAAAATAGGTTAGTTTGTTTGGTAATACAAATATAGTAAAAGTTTCGTATTGTTGTTCTCGAAATTGGCAATTATTTTCTTTTTTTATATATTTGCACAGTTAAAAACGCTCATTATGAAGAGATTTGCAACTCTTTTTTTTGCCATTATCGGCATATCGTATGCAGCCAGCGCCGAGACAATGCGCGAGGCTATTGCCAAAAACCCAAACCTTGCGGCAGGTATCTATGTTGCCTACTCGGTGACAGAGCAGCCCTATGTGGCACCACCGCGAGGATACAAACCCTTCTACATCTCGCACTATGGTCGTCACGGCTCGCGTTATCACACCGCACAGGAGAAGTACGACACACCTGCCGAGATGCTCGAGAAGGCCCACCGCGATGGCAAACTCACACCGCTTGGCGAGAGTTTGATGCGTCGTGTGCGTATTATGGCTGATGATGCTCATTTGCGTGCCGGTGACCTCTCGCAACGAGGAGAGCGTGAGCATCGTGGCATTGCCGAGCGTATGGTGAAGCTCTATCCACAGGTATTTGCCGAGAAGAATGGCAACCACATCACCTGTCTTGCATCGCCCTACGTGCGTAGCGTGATAAGTATGGCCGCCTTCACCGAGCGACTCAAGGAGGAGTACCCGAATCTCGATATCACTCGCTACGCAAGCCTTCACGATCTACACCTCACCCGTCCCGAGAGCTATATGGACACCTTCTACAAGAAGGCCCGACAGATTGCCAAGGATTACCAGCGCGACAACACCCACGACAAGGCATTTATCTCGCGTCTATTCAACGACTACGACTATGCCGCAAAGCTTATCTGCGACTACTACAAGAGCAGCAGCACAACGGGCTTTATGGGCAATATGCACGACCTGGCAATGATTGTGCAGAACTTCGACAATCTGCCCGAGTTGCACGACATATTCACCGAGGAGGAGCGTTACCAGATGTGGCACCTCTTCAACATCCGCCGCTACCTGACCTATGGCCCTTCGGCAGACTATGGCGATGTGCGTAATCAGGATGCAAAGGCTCTGCTCCGCGATATCGTAGAGCGTGCCGAGGATGTCATTACGGGCAAGACCACCAACGAGGTTGCCACCCTGCGCTTCGGTCACGACTCGGCAATCATCCCTCTGCTCGCAATTCTCCACGCCGAGGGTTGCGATGGCCGCATCTCATTTGCCGATATTGAGCGTCTGCCCGAGGTGTGGTGCGACAGCCGCATCACCTGTATGTCGGTCAATCTGCAATTCATCTTCTACCGCAACAAGAGGGGGGATGTATTGGTGAGAATGCTCCACAACGAGCGCGACCTCCGCATACCGGTCAAGAGCGACAACTATCCGTTCTACAAGTGGGAGGATTTTCGCAGCTACTGCCTTGCGCAGAGCAAGCCTGAGGCGAGATAGAGCCATCGAGTACGAACAATAAAAATCTGTCCAATGTATTTTTGGGCGGATTTTTTGCATAGGAATATTTTTTGTTATACATTTGCAACTGCAAAGGGGGATTAGCTCAGTTGGCTAGAGCGCTTGCATGGCATGCAAGAGGTCACGAGTTCGAGCCTCGTATTCTCCACCACAAGGCAGTCTGAATTGCAGTCTCTACCATCAAAGGGTAAAAAGAGGGGCAACGAGGGGCAAAAGAGAGGGTTGCGAAGGCAATTTTTGACAATTTTTAAAATTTTTGCATTTTTTTGGCCGAAAAATTTGCAGATTCAAAATTTTGCTTTACCTTTGCACTCGCAATACAGCAACGGGGTGTAGCGCAGTCCGGTTAGCGCATCTGGTTTGGGACCAGAGGGTCCCAGGTTCGAATCCTGGTACCCCGACAAAGAGAGACAGAGATGTCTCTCTTTTTTTGTTATTGGCTTTGTGCTTTTATGAGTTTATGGGAGACGGGCTACGCCCTTGATAGGAGGCGCAATTCATTGGAATTGCTTTATAGGATGCGTAGTCTGCGACTACTTGATAGGATAATTTTTCAGGCGCAGTTCCTATCAAGCCGACTAAGTCGGCATCTCCTATCAAGCACCGCAGGTGCGCCTCCCATCTAATCCTATTATCCGCACTCAAAAAAACACCCTCCGCATTTCTCCTGCGGAGGGTAAAATCTTAAAGCCAAAAGCCTAATTCCTAAAAAGCGGACACAGCGCGCACATAGCCGATGCCGTCCTTATAGTTGAGGCCGGCAACCCCGTAATCCATACCAACTTCACACATAAGACACCCATACTCAGTATCATAACAATCTGTCGAAGACAAATACCAATGTTCTTCGCCTTTGTTTGCCAACTTCTGACCTTTGCTTGCCAATGTACGATTGACTGCATCGTGAACAGCATCATCGAGAGTAAACTTCTTCAACTCCTCAATAGCTGGCAGATACCAACCCTCACCCCAAGCGGCACACCAAGCAAAGGTTGGATATTTCTTACGCCAGTCATCTATATACCTTACCTTTGCCATATTACTAGCGCCATTATACTCGTCAACGGCACCAATTAAGCGTTTTTGCTCATTCTCATCGGATGCCCACCTAATTTCGCTTGACTCAGTTAGGCTAACAATCTTTCCGTGCTTGCCATCGGGTGTCACCTCGAATACTACGCCCTGTTTCTTGCCATCGTCATAGTAGTCACCAACCTTGTAGGTATGCGATGATTTGGGCGTTGACTGAGGCAATGGCTTTGGATGAGGTGTCGGCTTAATTGCAGACTCAGCCTTTCTCTCAATAGGCAAAAAGTCTATAATTGATTCGTATTCTTCAAAAGTAAACGATTGTGTACTCCTGAGCGAAATAGGCAGTTCTGCTTTATCAAATCCTTTGCGGACAGTCAATAGATTACCAGACTTTCGCCCACTGCGTTGCTCCTCCAAAAATATTCGCCACTCCTCTTCAACATAGGTCGACACCACATAGCTCGGTTTTGATGCGAATAGCACAAGATGTATTGCAGACTCCAAGGCCTCGTCAATAACTTTGCCATAACGTGCTCTGCCCTCTTTTCGCAAATCGGCATCTGCGAGAAAAACCGAATAGTTCTTACTCGTTAGGAAGTCGTGAATTTCCCTTGCCAAAGCGTAATCTTCGCTCTTGCAGGAGATAAACACATCATATCTATTCTGTGAATCCATTCTAATTTGGGTTTTAATTATAAAATCAGCAAATATTACTATATGACACTACAGATTCTGCAGTGTGTAGTCAATCATCTTTTGGCGAACGTGGGTTGTGGCAGTTGGGCGCATCGAGTGGTTCTGGTCGGGATAGACCATCATATCGTAGTGCTTGCCTGCGGCATTGAGGCGGCGGCACATCTCCATCGAGTTCTGGAAGTGGACATTATCGTCGGCTGTTCCGTGAATAATCAGCAGTTTGGTGCGATCAGCCAGTTTCTTCGCGTGCGAGAGTGGCGAGTTGTCGTCGTAGCCCTTCGGATTGTCTTGTGGCAAACCATTGTAAATCTCGGTATAGATGGTATCGTAGTAGCGCCACGAGGTGACAGGAGCCACCGCAATAGCCATACGAAACAGCCCCTCACCGTGGAGAGCGCAGTTGAGAGCCATAAAGCCGCCAAACGACCAGCCATAGATGCCTATGCGCTCGGCATCGACAAACTCCTGACGAGCCAAGAAGCGAGCAAACGAGATCTGATCCTCGACCTCACGACGACCCAGGTCAGCATAGGTGCACTTCTTGAACTTCTCGCCCCTGAAGCCCGTGCCACGACCATCGCAGCAAGCCACGATATAGCCCTCGTGTGGCAAGGCATCCTCCCAATCGAGCGACCAACGGTTACGCACCGACTGCGAACCAGGGCCAGAATACTGCGTGAGCAACACAGGGTATCGCTTGCTCTTATCGAAGCCGAAAGGCAACTGTATGTAGTAGTTGAGTGTGTCGCCTCGCTCGGTGACAAAGGTCTTAAATTCGCGCTTTGCCCATACGCCTCGCTCGGCGGCCTTCGTTCTGCTATCGACCAAGGTATCGACCACCTCGCCCGACTTGCGATGCACGGTGACAACATTCGGCATAGTGGCAGATGTCGATGTCAGCAGATAGTAGCGCATACCGACCGATGGTTGCACCGAGTGGAAACCCTGCTCGGCGGTGTGCAGTCGTTTACCCTTGCCATTCAGCCCCACCGAATAGAGGTCGCGCGAAAGGGGCGAACGCTCGGTCGAGAGGTAGTAGAGGCGGTTTTTGTCGATACCCACAACCGAGGTAACCTCCCAGCGACCCGAGGTGATGGCATTCAAGCGACCCCTCTTGGTGCTATGGAGATAGAGGTGGTTGTAGCCGGCAGTGGTCTCCTCGCTTACGATAAAACGCTCGCCATCGACAAAGCGAATGGTCGAAGCCGATGGTCGCTCGACATAGGTTGGGCTCTTCTCCTCGTAGATGGTGCGCACTACCCCACTCTTATCGCGAAGCAACACCTCGAAGTGATTCTGCAAGCGGTTGACACGGTAGAACGAGAGCTCGCCTGCAGGGGTCCACACTACATTAAATATATATTGGTCGCTACTCTCGCCCGTAGCCACCTGCTCGCTCCTGCCCGATGCCACATCGTAGAGATGGAGCGTGACAACCGAGTTCGCATCACCAGCCTTGGGATACTTGAACGAGTAGGCCTTATTGTAGAGCTTATCGTCATAGCGCATCATCTCGAAGGTAGGCACCTTGCTCTCGTCGAAGCGGAGATAGGCAATCTTTGCTCCGTCAGGCGAGATGGCATAGCCCTTCGTGAAGCCATACTCCTCCTCGTAGACCCAATCGCTTGTACCATTGATAATCTTGTTCCACTCGCCATCCGAGGTCATCGCCTTCGACTTTGCCGAGGTGATGTCGTAGAGATGGAGGTTATTGCTCTGCGCATAGACCAGGTGTCGACCATCAGCCGAAAACTCCACATCTCGCACCTGCTCGAGCACCTTCTGCGCCTTGCCACCTACATCAGCCAGGTAGTAGTCGGCTGTCGCCGAATGGCGATAGATTGGCTTCACGCTCTTGGCATCGGTGAGCAGTATCTGCTTCTCGTCGGCCGAAAATGCGTAGCTGCCAATGCGGAAATCGCCCTCGAAAAGAACAAGACTATCGGCACGATCGGCATAGGAGCAGCGCACAATCTGCTTGCCCTTGATGATGGTAAAGTGTTCGCCATCGGCCATCGAGCGCACGCCATAGATAGCACCATTGGCGGCACGACACTCTACGATATCCTCGTACTTGATGGTCGAAGCAAATGTAGCGACTGTAGCAAAGAGAATCGCTACTGCCGTCAAAAAGAGTTTTTTCATATATATAAGATTACTAATCCTTATGCTCTTTAACTGCTATTTTAGTTCTATTTTTATCTATTTTACGAGGCGCATAGTGGGGCTATGTAACGAGGAAAATGGATAAAAAGAGGCTAAAAGAGTGTTAAATATCATCTACGTTGAAATCGTAGTCTAATCTCTTTCCGGTGATAAACTTCGAGTTATCCATCTTGGTATTGAACTGCTCGACCGTAACGCGCTTGTTGGCATCGTAAGGAGGTGTCAGCAGGTCGAAGTTGAGCGCATAGTGGATAGCGGTCTCGAGCACCGAAGCCAGATTCTCACGCGAGATGGTCTCCTTACCAAAGTCCACTGCCCGCCACGAACCCTGACGCTTACCCTCCACGAAGAACATCTTCTCGCGGTTGATAAAGATACGACCAATGAGGTAGCCCTCATCTGCTGAGCGGTTGAACTTGAACGAGTCGGAGAGGAAGTCGTAGATATCGATAATACCGCAATAGGAGTTGGCCTTGTCCGCCT
>JAFVOR010000091.1 GCA_017505725.1 Alistipes sp. | reverse complement strand
CCACGAAGAACATCTTCTCGCGGTTGATAAAGATACGACCAATGAGGTAGCCCTCATCTGCTGAGCGGTTGAACTTGAACGAGTCGGAGAGGAAGTCGTAGATATCGATAATACCGCAATAGGAGTTGGCCTTGTCCGCCTGGACATATTCGTTCTGCCAGATTGGGTGTGTCGAATCGAAGTTGAAGACATCGGTGTGCATACGCACGATGAGCAGGTCGGAAGCGATCTGGAGTTGCGCCTCGAACTTACCTCTATCACGATACTCGATGCGGACACGACGGTCGAGTTTGCCATCCAAAGCATCGTCAATCTCGGATGCCATCTCCAACAAAGTATCCTTTAACTCGCCAAATACCGAAAATGTGTTATCGAATACGCGCTGCTTGAGCGACGACTTGTCGATAATTGCCGACAAGATTTTCTCACGAAGTTCTATCATAGTTTTCTACTGTTTTATTCCCAATCGTTACGGTTATAGATGATACGCTCGCCCCAGCACGGAATCCAGAGGTGGTCGTGCGACCACTTCTCCTTCGAGCGGAGGGCATCGTGGAAGGTCCAACGCCACTTATCGATGCGGTGGCCAAGCTCCTGAATATGCGACATAAAGATATGACGAGGCTGGAACGCCTTGATTGCAGCGGGGATGTTCAAGCCCACACGAATATGCGGAATGAATATATCGACCCTCTTCTCAGGCACAAGCTGCTTGTAGTTGCTTGTATCGCCCGTGTGGTAAATTACGGTATGGTTGGTGCGTGGGCCGCAATCGATCTCATAGGACGCTACATAGTTGCGAGCCTTCTTATTGTGGTCACCCATAGTGATTCGCACCGAGATATCGCCATAGGTGAAGATGTCACCGTGCTTAACTCGCTTCTCGTCAAAGTTTTTCACATCGAATGCCGCCAAGATAGGCTTGTTGCGCTTGGCCATACCCTGCACAAACTCTTTGGTAAGGTGGTCACCGTGCGGATGGGTAATCATACCGAAGTCAACCATATCGAGCAACTCATCGAGGTGACGAGAGTTCAAGTCAATACCAAAAGTTGCTGTCGGAGTCTTTACAATATAGCCCATATTATAGAGCAACCACACTGCGACTGTGCCCTCCTTAACCTTGGTTTTGGAGAGCTCCTTGCGCACCTTCTCGAATGACTGATGCAGGAAATAAGGCACACCTGACTGCTCCATAATCGCAGCCTCCTCGGCAGTAGCACGACGATAGGTTCGCCAATCGCTATTGGTAAAGTTGTTGATCACGCTCTGCGTCACCTCCATAGCCTTCATTCGCTTTGGAGTGATATCGTGACCATTGGTACGATACATAATGGTCTTGACCGCCTTGCGGAACTCCTTGTCGGAGGGTGTACAGGTGGTCTTAACAATCTGGGCCAATGCAGATGTGGCAGAGAGTGCCAACATCGCCAAAACAACAGGAAACTTTCTCATCTCTATTTCAATCTAATAATGTAACCTTTTTTGAGTTTCTCGTCAACCGAGAGTTTGTTCATCTTCGCCAACGACTTGAGTTTGATACCATACGACTGCGAGAGGTCGTAGAGGGTCGACTCGCGCACCAGCTTGTGCTGCATCATATTGCCCTGCCAATGACTCTTCTTAGGCTCGATGTAGACGATAGCACCCTTCGAGAGTGTTGCACCCTTCGCCACATCGTTGATCTTGCGGAGCATCTTAGGCGAGATGTCGAATATAGCACCCAACGACTCGTAGGTGTCGCCCTCCTTCGCCACGATATAGAATGTGTGGTTGGTGCGGTAGACACCATAGCCATTATGAGCATTGACCGTCACACGGAAGGCATTTGGATTAATCTGCTCGTCGGAGGTTGCGGTATTGCTCTCCCACCACTTTTCGGTATTCTCGGTGGCACTCTTGGCTGCCGAGTAGATCTTGCTACCATTCTCCTTGTCGAGCAAGTAGAGTTTCATCGACTCGATAATCTTGACCAAGCGCTCGGCGTAATCGGGTGCGGTGGCATAGCCCGCAGCCTTCAGACCTCGCGCCCAACGACGGTAGTCATCGCTCGGATAGGCAAAGAGCGAGTCGTAGCGAGGCGACTGATCGAGAAAGTCGGCGTGGTCCTGATACGATGCCTCGACAGATGGATAGGCTCTGAAGCATTCACCCTTGGCATCGTCATCGTGATAGACCTTGTCGCCCTTCCACGACTTCTTGCACTTGATACCAAAGTGGTTGTTCGAGGTGCGCGAGAGGTGGCTGTTGCCACTATCCGACTCGAGGATTCCCTGCGCCATAGTGATACTTGCAGGGATGCCGTAACGCTCCATATGGGCAATGGCAATCGCCTTGTATCGCTCGACATACTCCTCGCGAGTCTGGCGCTCCTTGGCCATAGCCGACACTGCGACAAAGAGAAGAGAGAGAATAATAAGTCCCTTTTTCATACTCTTTACTTTACAATTATATAGTTCTCGGGGGCAACCTCCTTACCCTCATAGGTGTATGGCTCCTTGTTGTAATTCACAACTACGCGAGTGCCATCCGAGTAGACGCTGCACTTCACACCCTTTGCCTGCTCGAAGTTGTCGTCGAGCGTGCATAGTTGCAGGTGCTGCAATGTCTTGAACTCGTCGTAGCCCCGCTTGATAGCTGCTACCGAGCGCTCCAAATCGGCCTTATTGGCCATTGTAAGATCCGTTTCACCCATCCAGTTGCTACCCTTGCCTCGATATGCCGAGTAGAAGTAGAAGATTGGGCGCGATGCATACTCGATAGCTCGCAATGCCCAACGAGGCTCCTGGATTGTGTAGTTGACGGTCTGTGCGCCCGCATTGTTGAGGATGTAGCCATTGAAGACAATATGCCAAACAGGCACATAGTCGTCAATCATCTCGTATCGCGACTTACGGTCCATATTTATAGAGCCATAGAGAGCATAGTCGAGCGACTTTGCCACATAGTAGACACCACCCTCCGACTGGCTACCACCAAACATATCACGCAATCCGTCCAACATCTTGTTGGCGTAGTCGGCTGCCTCCTTGCGATTAACCGGATGCTCGGGGTTGTGGCACTCGTGCGGATAGATAACCGACAAGACATCGATATACTCCAGACCTCGGAAGCCCAGCTCGGCAACCTTCGGCTCCTGCTCCTTGTAGTACTTCTCGTAGGACTGCTTGTAGCAGATATCGTACATCATACCGCCACCGATAGGATAGCGCTCCACCAACGAGCCATCAGCCTTGCGTGCAGCGTCGTAACCATTGTTCCAATCTTTCGAAATCTCGTAGATGTCGGTGCGACAGGTGTGTGCCACAATCTTGTAGCCGAGGCTCTGCACATACTTTATACACTCGCGCAGTCTCTCCTCGCCACCCAATTCAGGCTCCACAGGGAAGTGGTCAGGGAAGCGGCCATCGTGACCCTTCACATTCCAACCCACCAAGCAGAGTTGCGCCTTCTCTATGCCCTGACGCTTCAACTCATCGGCAATATCCTTCACTTGATCAAATGTCACCGCCACGGTCATCTTTGGCTCATTCTCAAGAGTCTGATGCTTCTCAGGTGTTGGCACAGGTTTCCACGCCAGGCGGATACGAATCTCGGGGGCCTCGGCAGCGTAAGCCAGATGCTCGTTCGTGCCCACACGCTCACGCACCGCCTTTGGCATCTGGTCGGTCGCAAGGAGATAGTCACGATACTTGCGTGCCATACCTGCATAGTCGGCATCCTCGCCCTCAAGTGGGTAGAAATCGATGGTCAAATCCTCGTAAGGCTCGATATCCTTGAGGGTATTGTAGTGGTAGTAGTACTGATACTCCTTGTCGTCGATAACCTCAAGCATATGCACACACTCGAACTGCAACCCCTTCATAATGGCAGCATAGCACCTCTCGCCCACCTTGTAGCCATTCATAGCCAAAGGATGGAACGAAATCTTGCGTATGCGCTTCGCCTCCTTCGACAAAGGCTTGAAGGTGGTGAGCATAGCATCCGACGATACAAAGTAGCCCTCGTCGCCCACATTGGCACGACCGAAAGAAGGCAGCACCTTCAGATCGGCAATCTTTGCCAACTCCTCCTGCGACATCTCGAAGCGGATATACTCCTCGCCCCACACCCTCTTGAGTGGGCGCACCTCGGTGGCAGTAGTGCCATCTTTGTAAGTTATGCGGAGTTCTACGCTCTCGCTCGAATTGCAACACGACATTGCAATCATTGCCGCGACAACTGCAAAAAGTAGTTTTCTCATAATTTTAGGTTATTTCTTGATTATATAATTTTCTGATGCGACCTCAATGCCCTCGAAGGTGTATGGCTCTTTGTTGTAGTTTACCACCACACGAGTACCATCCGAATAGGTCGAGCAATAGACCCCCTCTGCCAACTTATCGTGCTGCTCCATAGTCTCAAACTGCAGATGCTCCCACTTCTTAAACTCGTCGTAACCCTGCTTGATAGCGGCAACCGACTTCTCCAAATCGGCTCTGTCTTTATAGGTTATGTCTGCATTTCCCATCCAATTCTTCTTTGGATTATCCACAAATGCCGAGTAGAAATAGAACATCGGACGAGCCGCATACTCCACATTTCGCAGAGCGTAGAACGGCTCTTTTAGAGTGAAGTTAACGGTTTGCGATGCGGGATTATGCAACAAGTAGCCATTGAACACGATATGCCAGATAGGAGCATAGTCATCAATATAAGGATACTTATCTTTGTTGTCCAAACGATTCAACGCCATCGTTACATACATAGCATAGTCCAACGACTTGGCTACAAAGTAACAACCGCCCTCCGACTGGCTGCCACCGAACATATCGCGCAATCCTTGCAACATTTTGTTGGCATACTCTGCACCCTCGCGACGATTGCACGGATGGGCTGCATCGTAGCAGGCGTGCGGCTTGATAATCGAGAGCACATCGATATACTCCAAGCCTCGGAAACCCAACTCGGCAACCTTCGGCTCATAGTCAAGGAAGTATTTGTCGTGTGACTGCTTGTAACAGATATTGAACATCTGACCTCCCGACCACGCGCGATTTGCCTGCAACGAGCCATCGGGATTCTTGGCGGCATCCGCGCCATTGTTCCAGTCCGACGAAATCTCGTAAATATCGGTGTGGTTGGTGTGAGCTACGATGCGATATCCATTCTCCTGCGCGTACTTAATACACTCGCGCAACTTCTCCTCGCCGCCAAGAGTCGGCTCCACAGGAAATACCGTAGGATAGCGGCCATCGTGGCCCTTGTGATTCCAACCTACCAGACAGAGTTCGGCAGCCTCAACGCCTTGTCGCTTCAGCTCGTCAACAATATCCTTAACCTGGTCGAAAGTTACAGCAACACGCATCTCGGGCTCATTCTCCAAAGTCTGATGCTCAACAGGTGTCGGCACAGGCTTCCAACCCAAGCGAATACGAATCTCTGGCGACTCCGAAGCGTAGCGCAAGTGCTCATTCTCACCGACGCGCTCCTTCAACATCTGAGGCATTTGATTGCTCTCAATGAGGTATTCACGATAGCGACGCGCCATTGCGCTATAGTCATCAGCACCCTTTGGCATTGGATAGAAATCTATCACAAGAGGCTCATAAGCGCCACAATGCTCCAAGTCGTAGATATAAGAGAAGCTATACTCACCCTCTTTATGACGGTAGGTCTGGACACTCTCGAATTGCAAGCTCTTCGCAATAGCAAGATATGCACCACGCTCGGTTTTGAGGCAACTCATCGACATACGCAGATTCTTCGCATCGCGCTTATACTCCCCCATTCCGCTATGCTTAAACCCATAGAGGAGACCATCCTCGGCAACGAAATAGCCCTCCTCGCCATCGTTGGCACGAGCAAACGAAGGGGTAACCTCCACCTTTGCAACATCTGCCAACTCCTCAGAAGAGAGCTCGAGACGAACATACTCCTCAAACCACACCCTCTTGAGTGGGCGCACCTCGGTGGTTACTGTTCCGTCGTTGCGGGTAAATCGCAATTCTACCGACTCCTTCACCTCACAGCACGACATTGCAACAACTGCCGCGACAACTGCAATTAGTAGTTTTTTCATTGTTTTAGATTATTAGATTATTTATTGATTATAGAATAATTCTCTCCTGCAACCTCAACGCCTTCAAACACAAAAGGCTCTTTGTTGTAGTTTACCACCACGCGAGTACCATCGGAGTAGGTCGAACAATATACCCCCTCAGCCAACTTATCGTGCTGCTCCATAGTCTCAAATTGCAAATGTTTCCACTGCTTGAACAGATCGTAACCCTGTTTGATAGCGGCAACCGACCTCTCCAAATCAGCTTTATCCTTATATGTCAAATCGACATTACCCAACCAATTCTTCTTTGGATCATCAAAGAATGCCGAGTAGAAGTAGAATATTGGACGCGCAGCGTACTCAGCATTGCGGAGCGCATAGAAAGGCTCCTTTAGCGTAAAGTTCACGGTCTGCGATGCCGGATTGTGCAACAAGTAGCCATTGAATACAATATGCCAAATTGGAACATAGTCGTCGATGTATGGATACTTCTCTTTATTGGTCAGACGACTGAATGCCGTAGAAACATACATAGCATAGTCAATCGACTTTGCTACAAAGTAGCAACCACCCTCCGACTGACTTCCACCGAACATATCGCGCAATCCTTGCAACATCTTGTTTGCATACTCTGCACCCTCGCGACGATTGCAAGGATGGGCTGCATCGTAGCAGGCGTGCGGCTTGATAATCGAGAGTACATCAACATACTCCAACCCCCTAAATCCCAACTCGGCAACCTTAGGCTCGTAGCTGAGGAAATATTTGTCGTGCGACTGCTTGTAGCAGATATTATACATCTGACCAGCCGAGTATGCACGATTCTTTTGCAAAGAGCCGTCGGCATTTTTGGCAGCATCGGCTCCGCCATTCCAATCCGACGAAATCTCGTATAT
>JAFVOR010000090.1 GCA_017505725.1 Alistipes sp. | reverse complement strand
GTTAGACGATTTGAAATTCAGAGAGTTGCAAAGTGGCGAAAATCGACCAGCAACGCCCGTAACTCTTTGATAATGGGTAAGCGATAAGGCTCAATTAACAGCACGAGGTCGCAAGGGGGAAGGGGGTCAAATTCCTTCACACCCTACGAAAACCAATCGCCCCCCAAGTCTTCTGTACGCACATGCAAAATTGGAGAATTTAGGAAACTATGAAAGGACGCAAGAAACTACCTGATAATATCAAGGCTCTGCGTGGCACAGACCAGCCTTGCCGCATGACCGACAAGCCTGCGGTGCAGGGTGCAACCGTCATCAAGCTCCCGAAGGTCGGCTTGAAAGGAACTGCCAAGAAGGTCTTTGCGGTTGTTGCCACCGAGCTGATGCACAACAACCTCCTGGATGTCTATGGCGTGGATATGGTCGTGGCGTATGCACGCGAGATGGCTCTCTACCACGACATGATGGCGGACATCGAGAAGGAGGGAGTGACCATTGAGGTCATGACCAAGACGGGTGTCGTTACGCAGATCAACCCGAAGCGCAAGGTTGCCGAGGGAGCTCTCGCAGCCGCCAAGTCGCTGGCTGTGGAGTTCGGTATGACACCATCGAGCCGCAGCCGAGTGTCGGCAATACTTAACGACAACACACCAAAAGATGAATTCGCAGAATTTGAAGAGATAGATGAGTAAGCAGAAATTACATACAGCCGAGGAGTATGCCAAGCAAGTGATATCGGGCGAGGTGTTGGTGTGCGAGTATGTACGCCTGGCGGTAGAACGCTACTACCGCGACCTCGATGTGGCACTCGACCGAGGGTGGCACTTTGACCGCAAGGCTGCATCTCGTGCTATCAACTTCATCCAGAAGCTCAAGCACACCAAGGGCGTATGGGCAGGTCAGCGTTTCAAACTTGAGCCCTGGCAGCAGTTTATCATCTGGAACATCTTTGGCTGGATGAACGCTGATGGCACACGCAGGTTTCGCTATGCCTACATCGAGATTTCGCGCAAGAACGGCAAGACGATGCTCTCCGCGAGTACGGGACTGCTGATGCTCTTTGCCGATGGCGAGTCACGCCCAGAGGTATATTCTGCCGCTACTGTCAAAGACCAGGCGAAGCTCTGCTTCTCGGATGCGGTGGCTATTGTCAAGGCGACAGACCTCAAGAACTATCTCACTCCTTACCGCAACTCCATAACATACGAACTCAAGGGCGGCACGATGAAGCCACTATCCTCGGACTATGGTACACACGATGGTCTATCGCCCTCGTGCGCCATCATCGATGAATTTCATGCACACAAAGATAGCGGCATGTTCGATGTCCTTAAGTCCGCATTTGGCGCGAGGCGACAACCGCTTATGTTCATCATTACCACCGCTGGCTTCAACAAGGCGGGTGTATGCTATGCCTACCGCGACAATGTTATCAAGGTGCTGCGTGGCGTGAATATCGATGACAGCTTGTTCGGCATCATCTACACCCAGGACTCGAAGGAGGAGTGGGAAGACCCGAAGATGTGGATCAAGTCCAACCCCAACCTCGGAGTATCTGTTTCTGTCGAGTATCTTGCCGACCAGGTCAAGGACGCGAAGAACAGACCCGAAGCGGTGCGCAATGTGCTGACAAAGAATTTCAATCTTTGGGTGGATGCCGAGCGCACCTGGATACTTGACGAGAAGTGGATGCAGTGTGTTGGCACGACACCGCTGGAGTCGCTGCGTGGCTGCGAGTGCTGGGGAGGTCTCGACCTCTCAAATGTCTCGGATATCACAGCCTTTGTGTTGCTCTTCCACGAAAACGACAAGTTTCAGATTGTGCCACTCTTCTGGATACCCGAAGAGAAGATGTTGGAGAAGATACGCAAGGAGAACATCAACTACGACCGCTGGGTGGCTGACGGGTATGTCAAGGTTACTTCGGGCAATGTCATCGACTACGACTTTGTCAAGGCTGACATCCTCCGCACCATCGAGGCGTACAACCTGCGCTCGGCAGCCTACGATAGGTGGAACTCCTCGCAGACCATTATCGACCTACAGAACGAGGGTATGGAGTGTAACCCTTTCGGGCAGGGCTATGGCTCGATGTCTGCTCCCACGAAGGAGTTTGAGAAGCTCGTCTTAACCGAGCGTATAGAACACTTCGGCAACCCCGTACTGCGCTGGATGCTCTCCTCGACCGTTGTGATGACCGACCCTGCGGGCAACATCAAACCCGACAAGGCGAAGTCCGCGCAGAAGATTGACGGCATCGTAGCC
>JAFVOR010000089.1 GCA_017505725.1 Alistipes sp. | reverse complement strand
TAATTTTTAATTTTTAATTTTTAATTTATATCGCCCTTACCAGCCTCCCCTCCCCCAATAAAAAACAGATGAGAGCCTTAGCCCCCATCTGCTTAGTGTTTTCGTTGCAATCTCTTTGCCCGCCCCTACAATGTAGGTTTCTCGGTCAAGAGTGTGCAGTTGTCATAGTTCTCAACTCCTGTCCAGTCGGTTGTGCCACCATAGAGGTACTTGTAGAAGTTGCTACTCTTGATAGTCTCGTACTCATACTCCTCATCTTCAATGTTGTATGTGGCAAGTTGTCCACCCACCGAGCAGTCCGAGCCGATGACTGATGATGTACGCTCGCAACCTGTGAGCATACCCACGTGGCTATATCCGCTTGCCATCATAGTGAAGTAGACGTGGCAGTTGGCGAAGGTCCTGTTGGTCTGACCGTAGATGCCTCCGATGCGGTTGCCCTTCGATTTATTAACCTCGCCTGTACACTCGATATCGCCAAAGTTGTAGATGGCATTACTCTTGCCGCTGAATGCCTTGTCAGATGCGGCAATAAATCCACCCACGAGCAGACGAGCATTAGTAACCTTACCGGTGAAGGTGAGTTTTCCATTGTTGATCCAGTTGCCACCTACGGTCGAGAATGTGTGAATCTGGAATCCCAAACCTCCGCCGATAGCGCAATCTCCCGAGCTTACGGTTGCATTTACGGTTAATGCGCCATTGTTCGTGCTGTCGATCAGTGCATAGTATAACTTTGTGCCCTTGCCGGTACCCTTTGCATAACGACCGGTAAAACCTCCTATATTGACAGTGCCACAAGTGCCGTTGATAGTGACATTTCCGTTGTTGACAACATTTATCAAACGATGCGCTGATGACACCGCTGTGACACCGCTTGTCAGATTGTCGCACACGAGACCATCGATACCTCCAGCGTAAACTGTAGCTGATGCGTTATTGGCCTCGTAAAGAATGTTTCCATAGTTTGTCGATACCACCTTGGGGTCATCCTGCACGCCTACAAGGAACTGCCCACACTCGATTTTTCCGTTGAAACCGCCGAGATAGACTGAGTTTGCAGTAGATGTATAGACCTCGATATCTCCGTGGTTCTCGCAGCTTTGAATGAAACAAATCTCACCCGTATCGTCGTTTGTTCCTATAAAACCACCCGCGCTAATCTTAGTCGCACTTGCCTCGGCCTTTACGATTATATCGCCATAATTGTGGCAATTTCGGTAATATACGGTCTGGAAGTGACGAGAAGAGAAACCTCCCAAGATGAATGAATCATTGGTTGCTCCCGTCACGATAATATCACCGTGATTAGAGCAATTATCCCAATATATATAGTTATTTCCATTGAATCGCACAAGACCGCAAAGCTGAATATAATCTGTGGAACTTGCGCTCTGATAGTAGATATTAGCGTAGTTGTGGTTATTCGTAAGAACAGACTCCTCCGGACACTTCGTATTCTCAACTATTCCAGCACACACTACTGCAGCTTCGTGAGTGCCATTGATAACGATTTTAGCCGTATCGCCCGTTGCATCGTCTTTCGAGCCGTTTACGCAATTATCCAGACTGCTACAAATACGAGCAATACCTCCTGCATAGAATGTAGCAGTTGATTTACCAGTAAATGTAATTGTTCCGAGGTTTGTACAATTTGCCAACTTCGCCTTCTCGGCATATCCTACAACTCCCGCCATACAAACAGCGGCATAAGTACCTTTTGCCTCGACATTGACCTTGTTTACCAAACCTACGATTTCGTCGCTCGATGACGAACGAGCAATAAGACCCGCAATATATGGTGTAGTGGTAATCGAACCATCGTAGTTTGCGGTGATATTACCGCTTGCCGAGCAGTTGCGGATTGTTGCATTCTCGCTTGGTGTAAGGTTGCATACGAGGGCTCCTACGTCTGTCAAGTTTGTTGTCTCGATATCTACATCCACCAAGTGAACACCCTCGATTAGTTTAGCATTGGTTGTGCCGAACAACGGAGCATTCAAGCCCTTGATCGAGTAGCCATTGCCGCTGAATATGCCGGCAAAGCCCTCTACCGATGTCCAATTCTCGCCTGTCATATCCACATCGGCAACCATAACAGCCTCGCCCGTAGACTCAGCAGCCTGCTCAGCCCACGCCTTCAAGGTTGCTTTATCCTTAATAACGAACACGGTTGTTTCGGCAGCATAAGCAAGTGTATTCGAGAACTCGCGCACCATACCAACCAAGAGAGGTTTCTCGTCGTCGGCCTTGATTATTGCGTACATTACACCGCCTTCAGCATCGTACAAAGTCACATATAACTTACCATAAACACCTGCAGGAACTGCCACGTGGAGATATGTTGGCACGCTCGAGAGCTGAACGCCCTCGCCGAATGAATACTCGATAACTGCTTTTGAATCGTTTGTAGGAGTTGCCTCTCCCTTCTCGAAATCGAAATCGAAAGCACCTGCGATAGGCTTGCGGTCGATGGTCGAAATCTGCGCCTTCACGAGTGTTGCACTACCCGTAACGCCAATCTTCAATACACCTGTCAAGTGCTTAATCACGCCTGTCGAGCCATCGGTGCTGTAGGCATACATTGTCGATACGCCCGAGCCGAATGTTGCGTTGCCCGAGTGAATCTGCTTCTCGGCAAAAACCACCTGACCCTCTGCTGCAGCAGGGTAGGCAATACCGAATGGAGGCAAAAGTGTTCCCTTAACCGAGAATGTTGCGCTTGACGCTCCGTTGTAGCTTGCTGCAAGTGGCTCCGATGCGTTTCCGTTGATTGAGATTTGGTCGCCCTCGCTCCAATAGAGAGGGTACAAATCTCCCGCCTTCTCGCCTAACTGTGTACGCGAATCCTCTAAAGAGAGTGTAAATTCTGTTGTCTTGCCGTTGTCTGTAGATACCGACAAATCTGCTGTGGAGTCAACTGCGCACGAATATGCAAACATCGCAACTCCCACCACCAAAAGTTTTATTAGCTTGTTCATTATATAAATAGGTATTAGTTTTCTACCTACAAAGCTATAAATAAAAATCCATAAAAACAAATAATCGTTCTGATTGGCAAATTTTGCACGAACGCTTCGGACTCCAAATTCCTCACATAGGCTCACTATGCTGCGGATTTGTCGCCTTGCGTCGCACAAAATTTCCACAATCATTTACGATTATTTGGGTTGAGGGTGTTGTGATGAACTCTTTTTGTACGAGTGCGTCGGGAACTCCGAAGGGTGGTCAAGGCGCAAGGATTATAGGATTTGATAGGATTAGATAGGATTCGCACCTGCGGTGCTTGATAGGATGCGCGGGAGGCAGAGGGTAGTGGGAACTTCGAAGGGCATCACGGCGCAAAAGAATTAAGGGTTATTAAAGGCTATTAAGGGTT
>JAFVOR010000088.1 GCA_017505725.1 Alistipes sp. | reverse complement strand
TGTTTTGTTCAATAAGCAAATTCAAACAACAAATTAATGATTTGCTTGATTATTACAAACACAACATCTTGAAGAGAACTGAAACCTTTGAAAAGATATATGACTTAATTATAAACTATGCTATTGCATTATTCTACATCAATTTGAGTAATGACAATTGTAAAGAAGAAGATTTCAATGTTTACAATATCTTTTACATAGAGTTATTCTTAATCAATAGTTGGTTGTTCAACAAAAATTGTTTCACAATGGATGGAGGAAACATTGACACACTTTATAGAAAAACTACCAAAAAGTTTGATAGAATATTTAACATAGGCATCTATAATTATCTAAATGGTGTACTAGGAATAGTGGGTGTAGGATGTTGCAATAAATGCCTATTTCCAAGCAACTGGACAAAAGAGGAAAAAGATTTGTGGAAAGAAGAAAATGGTATAGAAAGAAAAAAGAGAAAAGATGAAACTAAAAGTAGAAAAACAAAGATAGATAGGAATATGATTAGAAGAATTAAAAGGGCTATCAAAAATGGTACAAAGAAAGTGGATATTTGTAGGAAAGAAAACATCTCAAAACCAACACTCAATAAGATAATAAAGAGTTTATAATTATTACAAAAAACCAGTGTCTATGTTTGGTTAGACACTGGTTTTCTTTTACTGTTTTTAGTAATTTTTCAAAAAACAAGTTTTACTCATTAAATCATTACTTTTCTATAATTACTATATTATTTTAGAAAACAATATTACTATCTATTATTAAGAATTTACATTTAGTTATGAATTATATCTATATACTATTGTCCCATAAATAGACTAAATATTATTTTACCTTATTTACCATTTAGTTTAATGATTTACAGTTTGTTACAAAGATATTTGTGGTCTTATACATTATATTGTATTGTATTAGAATAAAGGATTAGAATTTGATTTAGTTCTTGAATATGGAGTGTATGGGCATTTATCTCTATTTACATTCTCTTTCCAGGAGTATCCTTTGAGTATTTCTCCATTGTCTGTATTATGATATCCATATGCAGATTTGATATATTGGAGCATCATTGCACAAGCATCATCAACATCATTCTTATCTTTTGCAATATAATGGTTCTCTGCTAATGATTTTGTTGTATGGGATAATGCTCTATCAATAATGATAGCACTTATATCCAACTCATTGGCACATATAGTTGCCCAGCTATCTCTGGCACAATACCAGGTAATCTTTTCACTATTACATACACCAATCTCTTTGGCAATTTTCTTTACATTATCTTCTGTTGTTCTATACCATCCCAAATATGTCTTATAGTGTTTGTGAAAAGGAAAGATATATTCATCATCCCTCTGATAGTATCTCTTTATAATCTCTATAACAATATCACATAATGGGATATTTACCACCTTGCCTGTCTTTGCTCTTGTATATACACATCTCCAACCATTTGGAGTTTCAACCATATCTCCCTTTTTTAAGTGGAATAAATCTGTGGCATTCATTCCCACCATAAAGAATGAGAATAACCACATATCTCTTGCCATATTGGTATATGGACTTTTGAACTCCTTGTATAACAGGGAAACAATATTATCTCTTGTGAGGGTTATCATTTCACTATTATCATCTTTCTTAGCAGAATATTGCCTTGATAAAATCTTGTTTTGGAATAGGGTTTTAACTCTTGCATCTATTTTTCCATCTTCATAACAGTGATTTACCACCTTTTTTAGGGGCATTATCTTTGTGTTTATGGTAGATGACTTATGATACTTTACTCTCAACCAATGAATATAACCCTCTAACCAAGAATAGGTGATATCATCAAATGAGAAATCTCCACATTTGCCAATGGAAGCATTATACTCTTTGAGTGTTTTCAAAGAATACTTATACTTTTCCCTGGTGTTAGGAGAAAATCTGGTATTCTGTATTTCATCCCAATACCTATATAAACTATATTGCAATGTAATACTATCTTCACCAGCTTTGTATTGCTTGGCATACTCTGCAATATCTTTTGCCTTTATGCTCTTCAATCTACCACTCTGCTCTAATGCCAATACAATACCTTGGTAGTGGCTCATCATCTCTGATAGTATCTCATTTGCCTTTGGATTTAGTTTTACCTTTTGTTGCTTCTCCAACCAATCAGACTTTTTCTCAACAGATATAGATGTGCTAACCCAAGTATTGGTGTTCCCATTTACAATCAACATCCTAATCACATATCTCCCATTCTTATTCTTATGGGGTGCTAATTTAAAGTTTAGAGTTGCCATATTGATTGGATTTTGGTTTTTTACTATGTTTTTACTATGTTTTTGCACTCCAAATATACAAATTTCTATCTATCTGAGCAAGAGTCTCTTACAACTTTATTTTTGACATAGGGAATAAAATGGAATGCTTAAACAGATGTAAACCAATGATTTACAGAGAAATAGAAATAAAAAATGAGGAACTCGTAAGTTCCTCATTTTGAGCTGTTGACGAGGCTTGAACTCGTGACCTCTTCCTTACCAAGGAAGTGCTCTACCACTGAGCTACAACAGCATTTGGTGCTAAAAGCGAGGCAAAAGTAGTGATTTTTTTTGACTCTGCAAACTTTTTGGCAACAAAATTCGATTTTATAGCCTAAATAGTCGCTATTTTAGCTTCAGATACATCTCATCAGCCTCAATTTTGCCATTGTCGACAAGGCGACGCACCGCCTCGAGCACGCTGGTTTCGTTGCCCGGAATCTGCGAAACAACTCTCTTGGTGGTGGTAGCACCCTCGGCGAGCAGCTCCAGAATTTGTCGTTCGAGATCACCATTTACCCCCGCCTGCTTGGCGTTGCGTTTGCGGGCAAGGCAGTTGTCGCATATACCACACGCAGCCGACTTCGAGTCGCTGAAGTACTCCTCGATGATGTGGCTACGACACCCCTCCTCCTCGTTGGCGTAGTGCAGCATATGGTCGAAGCGCTCGAGCATAAGCTCCTTGCGTCGAGAGTAGGTCTCGGGTGCGATGTAGATGTCGCGCGAAGGCAGACGCTCCTCGTCGAAGAATATCAGTGGGTCGTGGTTGGTCGGGATGTAGCGAATCGCTCCTGTGCGCCACATTCGCTTCAGAAATTCGAAGACCTCCTCGTGTGGGCACTCTGCCCAAGCGGCAATCTCCATCTCGTTGATTGGGCGGAAGTCGTTGAAAATGCCTGAGTAGCAGCGCAGTATGGCGTGTAGTATGCGCTCCTCCTTCTCGGTGTGTCGCATACTGTAGAGCTCGTCGCGCTTGATCGTGAACATTATTCGCGCAGGGTGGTCGCCATCCTCCACAAGTGTGAGGTAGCCATTCAGTTGCAACATCTTGATTATGTTGTGCACCGTAGTGACATCCATCTTGACGTGGCGGCAGAAGTCGTAGATGTTGAAGACAAACGAACTCTCCTTGCCGTCACCTATAGCTACGCCGAGGTAGGAGCAGAGGTGGTGGTAGGTGGAGCGGATAAGCTCGATGGGTGCAAACTCCTTCTCAAGTGTGGAGGTGATGCGTTGCTCGTCGATCTCCGACTTGAGTATCACAGCATAGCTGCGCTTGCCATCGCGCCCTGCTCGACCAGCCTCCTGGTAGTATGACTCCAGCGAGTCGCACATCGTGTAGTGGACCACAAAGCGTACATCACTCTTGTCAATACCCATACCGAAGGCGTTGGTAGCCACCATTATACGGGTCTTGCCCGCTATCCATTCGTCTTGGCGTATTGCGCGCTCTGCATTTGGCAGACCTGCGTGGTAGAAGGCTGCCGAGTGTCCCTCATCGATGAGGAATTGTGCAATCTCTTCGGTGCCCTTGCGGGTACGCATATATACGATTCCGCACCCCGGTACATTATTTACGATGCGGAGCAGTTGCTGGTTCTTATCCTCGGTCTCGCGCACGCTGTATGAGAGGTTTGGTCGGGCGAATGACGACTGCAGAATGTTGGGTTCGGCAAAGTCGAGTTGCTCCATAATATCCTTCGCTACACGCTGTGTGGCCGAAGCGGTGAGTGCCAATACGGGGGTGTCGGGCATAATTCGTCGTAACTCCTTGATGCGCAGATACGAAGGGCGAAAGTCGTAGCCCCATTGCGAGATACAGTGCGCTTCGTCGACTGCGAGTATTGCCACCTTCATTCTGCCTACGCGAAGCTGAAACTCCTGACTCGACATACGCTCGGGAGCAATGTATAGAAACTTGACATCGCCATAGACGCAGTTGTCGAGTGCTATGTCGATCTGTCGGCTCGAGAGTCCCGAGTGTACCGCCACCGCAGGGATGCCCTTGCGACGGAGATTGTCCACCTGATCTTTCATCAGAGCAATGAGCGGTGTAATAACAATGCAGATGCCGTCGCTTGCCATCGTGGGCACTTGGTAGATGAGCGATTTACCGCCACCCGTAGGCATCAGCACCAGCGTGTCGAGGCCCGACAATACCGACTCCATCGCCTCGCGTTGCATAGGGCGAAACGAGTCGTAGTGCCAATATTTTTTAAGGGTGTCAAGTAACTTCTGCTCCATAGTTGCGAAGGTAATGCTTTTTTTTGAGAAAAGAGCCTGATTCTCGGAAAATATATATATATTTGTGGTATGATTCTTCGCGCCAATTGCAAAATAAACCTCGGACTCGATATCCTCGCTCGTCGCAAGGATGGTTATCACGACCTCGAGACGGTGATGTTGCCAGTTCGTGAAATGTTTGATGTGGTGGAGGTTCTACCTGCTGATGGTGCGTCAACCTTTGTGCAGAAGGGCATTGTGGTCGATTGCGATGCCGAGAGCAATTTGTGCGTGAAGGCGTTGCGCCTGATGCAGCGACTCTATGGTGTGGGAGAGGTGCATATCTCTCTCGACAAGCGTCTCCCTTTTGGAGCGGGCTTGGGTGGAGGCTCGAGCGATGCTACTGCTGTTATTTTGGCTCTGAATGAGGTGTTTGCACTTGGTCTTAGCGAGGCGCAGTTAATCGAGGCTGCCGCTATGATAGGCAGCGACACCGCCTTCTTCGTGCGTAATACTCCGCAGTTGTGCAGTGGTCGTGGCGAGCAGATGACTCCGATTGAGTTGCCCTTGAATGGACTCTACCTTGCGGTTGCAAAGCCCGCTGAGGGTGTCTCGACCAAGGAGGCCTACTCGGGTGTGAAACCTGCAGTGCCTGCAGTGCGTTTGTCGGAGGCGCTCAAACGCCCCGTCAGGGAGTGGCGCGATGTGGTGAAGAATGACTTCGAACCGCATATTTTTGCTGCTCATCCCGAGATTGCCAGCCTCAAGCGACAGATGTACGAGGCTGGTGCAATTTACGCCTCGATGTCGGGTTCCGGCTCGGCTGTATTCGGAATTTTTGCGGAGCAGCCTCAACTATCAATATCGACTGATAACTACTTAAAAATAACTAAACTATGAGAAGATTTTTTCTGTGTGCGATGATGGCTATATTTGCCTTCACCGCATCGGCTCAGGAGCTGAATGTCGGCTCTATCAATGTTCGCCTTCTTGCCAGAGGCGACTACAAAAAACACAATGGCTGGGATGAGCGTAAGGGCTATCTTTGCGGTTTGATCAACCTCGAAGCATTCGATATCTTCGGTGCGCAGGAGGTGAAGAAGCCGCAGTTGGATGATATGTTGGCAGCACTGCCCGATTACGCCTACATCGGCGTAGGTCGCGACGATGGCAAGGAGAAGGGTGAGTACTCGCCTGTATTCTACCGCAAGAAGGAGTATAAGCTGCTCGAGAGCGGAACCTTCTGGTTGTCGGAGACTCCCGACAGGGTGTCGAAGGGCTGGGATGGTCTCTGCCGTCGTGTCTGCTCTTGGGGTTACTTCCAGCGTAAGAGCGACAAGGCTCGTTTCTACTTCCTCTCCACTCACCTCGACCACAAAGGCGCAGTAGCCAAGATGGAGGGTGCGAAGTTGATCGTTAAGTTTATCAAGGAGCACTGCGCAGGCGAGAATGTTATCCTCGTAGGTGACTTTAATGTTACTCAGGGTAGTGAGCCATACAATGTATTTGCCAAGAGTGGAATCTTGAACGATACATACGAGGTTGCAAAGTATCGTTTTGCCCCTAATGGTACATTCAGTGGCTTCAATCCGTACACTTATACAACTCGTCGTATCGACCACATATTCACCACCAACGATATTAAGGTTAGCCGCTATGGCACATTGACCTACCACTACTTCCGTAATCAGAAGGGTGAGTTGAAGGAGATGGATACAGCAGCACCAAAGGAGATCAAGGGTGAGAATCGTGAGATTAAGTGCCCTACCGACCACTATCCTATCCAGTCATTTGTTACACTTAAGAGCACAACCAAGAGCAAGAAGAGTAAATAGTTGAGATTATGAAACGAACACTTATATATTTATTAGCAGTGGCCTTTGCCTTTTCGGCATCGGCACAAGAGTTGAATGTTGCATCGTTCAACATCCGTAACGGAAAATCGCTTAAGCCTGGTCAGGCGTTGCCAAAGAAGGGCGACTATGCAAAATACAACGGTTGGGATCATCGCAAGCAGATTCTTTGCGATATGATTAACCTCGAGGCGTTCGATATCTTTGGCTCGCAGGAGGTGCGCAAGGGACAGCTCGACGATATGTTGGCTATGTTGCCCGACTACGACTATGTTGGCGTAGGTCGTGACCACGGTGACAATCGTGGTGAATTCAGCCCTGTATTCTATCGCAAGGATAAGTTCGAGAAGCTCGATGGTGGCACCTTCTGGCTCTCACCAACTCCGGAGAAGCCTTCGAAGGGCTGGGATGCAAAGTATAACCGCATCTGCTCGTGGGCACTGCTTCGTCACAAGGAGAGCGGTAAGAAGGTCTGCTTTATGAATGTTCACTTCGACCACCGTGGCGTGCAGGCTCGCCTCGAGGCTTCGAAGCAGATTGTAGCCTATGTCAAGAAGCATTGCAAGGGCGTAAAGGTTGTGCTCTCGGGCGACTTCAATGTTACTCAGAATAGCGAGAGTTACAAGCACTTGGCTGGTAGCAAGGTACTTAAGGATTCCTACGACTTGGCGAAGTATCGCTTCGAGCCAACAGGCACATTCAACGGCTTCAATGCTCGTCGCTACACCAACTGCCGTATCGACCACCTCTTCGTGTCGAAGGGTACCAAGGTTAGCCGCTGGGGTGTCCTAACCTACCACTACTACCTCGACAAGTATGCTGTTGCCGGCACCGAAGCTCCGGCATTTGTCAAGGGTGAGAAGCGTGAGGTTAAGTGTATCTCGGATCACTATGCTATTCAGGCATTTATTAAATTGTAAAAATTGTTCTGAGCGGTAAATTCCGCACGAATCAGCGATAGCCGAGTTGCTCACATAGGCCTACTATGCTGCGCACTCGGCTTCTTGCTTCGCACAAAATTTCCTCGCTCATAAGCAATTTTTCGGTTGGGGAAATCAAAAAGCTAATGGTCAATGGCTATTAGCTAAAAAGGGCTAGTAAGTTTTTATCCTTACTAGCCCTTACTAGCCCTTACTAGCCCTTACTAGCCTTTATCAGCCCTTATATCTTTGTCAAGATCTCCTCGAGCGCCTTTCTCTTTTTGAGCGTTGGCGTGTCAGCAGCGTAGCCGATAGGGATTATTGCAACCGGGTAGACCGTCTTGCCATCGATGCCCAATACCTCGCTTACGATTGCAGGGCGGAAGTTGCACACCCAACACGAACCGAGACCTACCTCGGTGGCTGCCAGACAGATATGCTCCGCAGCAATTGCCGCATCGATGTCAGCGTGGTCGTGGCTATCCTTTTTGCGGGTCCACGACTGCGAGTGGTCGCCACACACCACGATGTAGAGCGGTGCCTGCTGGAACCACTCCTGTGCATATCCTGCGTGAAGTGCGGTGCGCTTCTCCTCGCTCTCTACGAGGATAAATTTCCACGGCTGAAAGTTTACTGCCGAAGGCGCAAGTCTCGCACACTCAAGTATATAGTCAATCTTCTCCTGCTCCACTGGGCGCTGGCTATACGCACGCGCCGAGTAACGAGCCTTTACCAAATCTAAGAAATTTGCCATAGTTTTTCACTTTTGTCGCACAAAAGTAGTAAAAACAATTGAGAATTGAGGATTAAGAGTGGAAAATTATAGTGGTTTCTTGCTCAGGGAAAGAAAAATCTCTATCTTTGTCAAACGATTAACTCTTAAAATTTTAACTTTGTCATGAAGAAAAATCTACTATCCTTGCTTGCTTTTATATGCTTGTTCACCGTAGCTTGTAGTAAAGATAATGGCGGCCTGGATAGAAATAGTGTTATCTACTATAGCTCGTCGGACGGAAAGATAATAGAGCCTTATCTAACCGATTATGCTATCTTTGGTGCGCGTATAAAGTCGATTACCGATAGCGCAATTATATTTGATGCGCCTGTTACTTCGATTGGTGGTCGTGCATTCTACAATTGTACTACTTTGGTAAGAGTATCGATACCTGCGAGTGTCACGTCTATTGGAGAGTATGCATTTTGTAGGTGCCAAAGCTTGGTAAAAGCAACAATACCTGAGAATGTTACTTGGATTGGAGAATATGCATTTTATCGATGTAGAGAGCTGGAAAGCGTGGTGATACCTGATGGCGTAACCTCAATCCGAGAATGCGCATTTGCCGGTTGTGCCAGTTTGAAAAGTATAACAATACCTGATGGCGTTACTTCGATTGGAAAAGCGGCATTTGACTCTACTTATTTAGAGAGTATAACTATTGGCAACGGTGTTACTTCGATCGGAGTATACGCATTTGCTAACAGTGGTCGGTATGTGAAAGTCTATTGTAAACCGACTACGCCACCGACGGGAAATGAAGGTATGTTCTTTCATTGTGTCAGTGCTAAGTTTTATGTGCCTCGCAATTCGGTAGATGCGTACAAATCGGCGGAGTACTGGAGCGACTGGGCCGATAATATCGAGGGCTACGATTTTTAGAAGTTGAGAGTGAAGTATTTTTTCTTCACTCTTTTTTTTCCCTCCCTTTCCCATATGGGTATCGAAAACGATACCCAACACAAATAGAGGAGGTAATAGGAGTCGCACCTGTGGTGCTTGATAGGATTTGATAGGGTAAAATAGGGCTATCCTATAATGTCCCATTAACGGCATAGCCCGCTCCTATTAAGTCGACGTAAAGTCGACGCTCCTATAGTAAATGACAAAAGCTAATTGCCATTCATTGCCATTCGGCGACCATAGGGAGCGATTGTCATTCAATGCCATCTAAAAAAAAGTTTTTCGTTTTCCGCTTTTTTCACTATATTTGCACAATTGTATCTTTGATACAAAGTTTTTGACAAAAATGAAAGAGCAAAATATAGATATTAAGACAACAATCGAGGAGTCCGACTACAAGTATGGCTTTAGCTCCGACATCGAGACCGAGTTCATTCCCAAGGGTTTGAACGAGGGCGTTATTCGCCTTATCTCGCAGAAGAAGGAGGAGCCCGAGTGGATGCTCGAATTGCGCCTCAAGGCCTACCGCCACTGGCTCACTCTCAAGCACCCGACCTGGGGACATCTCGATATTCCCGAGATTGATTTCAACGATATCATCTACTTTGCTGCCCCAAAAAAGAAGAAGGAACTCGCCTCGATGGATGAGGTTGATCCCGAACTCAAAGCTACCTTCGACAAACTCGGTATTCCGCTTGAGGAGCAGAAGGTGTTGGCAGGTGTGGCTGTAGATGCGGTGTTGGACTCGGTGTCAGTCAAGACAACTTTCCAAAAGGAGTTGGCCGAGCGAGGAATCATATTCTGCCCAATCTCGGAGGCTATACGCGAATATCCCGAGTTGGTGCAAAAGTATCTCGGCTCGGTAGTGCCCTATGCCGATAACTTCTACGCGGCACTCAACACCGCAGTATTCTCGGACGGCTCGTTCTGCTACATCCCGAAGGGTGTGCGTTGCCCTGTAGAACTTTCGACCTACTTCCGCATCAATGCGCAGGGTACAGGTCAGTTCGAGCGCACACTTATCGTAGCCGACGAGGGGGCGTATGTGAGCTACCTCGAGGGTTGCACCGCACCACAGCGAGATGAAAATCAGTTGCACGCCGCAGTTGTTGAGATTGTCGTTGAGCGCGATGCAGAGGTTAAGTATTCGACGGTGCAGAATTGGTACCCTGGCGATAAGGAGGGCAAGGGTGGAATCTACAACTTCGTGACCAAGCGAGGCCTTTGCAAGGAGAATGCCCACCTCTTCTGGACACAGGTTGAAACGGGCTCGGCAATCACTTGGAAATATCCGAGTTGCGTTTTGATGGGTGACAATTCGGTGGGAGAGTTCTACTCGGTGGCTATGACCAACAACTTCCAGCAGGCCGATACGGGTACGAAGATGATTCACATCGGTCGCAATACTCGCAGCCGCATCGTCTCGAAGGGTATCTCGGCAGGTCAGTCGCAGAATGCCTATCGTGGCTTGGTTAAGGTTATGCCGAAGGCGGAAAATGCCCGCAACTACTCGCAGTGTGACTCGCTCCTCATTGGTGACAGATGCGGAGCACATACCTTCCCGACGGTAGATTGTCGCAACTCGTCGGCTCAGCTCGAGCACGAGGCTACCACATCGAAGATTTCGGAGGATCAGCTCTTCTACTGCAATCAGCGAGGCCTTTCGACCGAGGATGCCGTTGGTTTGATTGTTGGCGGTTATGCCCGCGAGGTGTTGGCGAAGTTGCCGATGGAGTTTGCGGTTGAGGCGCAAAAGTTGCTATCCATCAGCCTTGAAGGCTCGGTAGGATAAAATCGTTCTGATGAGCTCTTTTTGCACGAATCGGCGGATAGCGAAATGCTCACATACGCCCAAGTATGCTCCGCTTTCGCTACCTGGCTTCGCACAAAAATAATCTCATCACCTCCGATTTTTGGAAAATTATGAATTAAGAATTAATAAACTTTAAGCGCACCCCTAATACCCCTAACGACGCTAACGCCTCTAAAAAGTTTGCGGCGTGATAAGGGTGGGAGTTAGCAAAATAATTAAAGGAAATATGTTAAAAATTAAGAATTTGCACGCATCGGTTGATGGCAAGGAGATACTTCGTGGTATCGATTTCGAGGTTAAGGCCGGTGAGGTACACGCCATAATGGGTCCAAATGGCTCGGGTAAGAGTACATTGGCATCGGTGATAGCAGGTAACAGTAAGTTTGAGGTCGAGGCTGACGAACTCTCGTTCGAGGGCGAGGATTTGCGCGAGATGTCGATTGAGGAGCGTGCTCGCAAGGGTCTGTTCCTTGGTTTCCAATATCCCGTAGAGATTCCGGGCGTTACAATGGCAAACTTTATGAAGATTGCCGTAAACGAGCAGCGCAAGTCGCGTGGTGAGGAACCATTGACCGCTGCCGAGTTTTTGAAGATGATGCGTGAGAAGGCGAAGGTGGTGGAGCTCGATCCAAAGATGACCTCGCGTGCTGTGAATGAGGGATTCTCGGGTGGCGAGAAGAAGAAAAACGAGATATTCCAGATGGCTATGCTCGATCCAAAGCTGGCCATTCTCGACGAGACCGACTCGGGCTTGGATATCGACGCATTACGCATCGTGGCTACGGGTGTGACCAAGTTGCATACACCGCAGAATGCTACCGTGGTGATTACCCATTACCAGCGTCTGCTCGACTATATTGTGCCCGATTTTGTACACGTGCTCTACAAGGGTAAAATTATATATTCGGGCGACAAGTCGCTCGCGCTAAAACTCGAGCAGGAGGGCTACGATTGGCTTATTAACGACTATAAGGAGTAGGCGATGACTATCAATAAATTTATAGAGGAGGGCCTTTTGCGCCCCTTTAAGGGCAAGCGCATCGACGACGGGTGTGACCTCTCGTTGCCTCTTGTGATGGTTAATCCTCGCAAGGGTGATATCGAGGTGGCGGCTTCGCAGTCTGTCACACTTGTGGTGTGGCACGACGATGCCAAGGAGTGCACCTTGACGCTGCGCCTTGCTCCTCACGCACGATTGTCGCTTACGGAGGTATACGCCTCGACCAAATACGCCTCGCTTGTTATTGAGCAGGCCGAGGGTAGCGAGTGCAATGCCACTACGGTGGTTCTGCACGGGGCACACACCGCATACGAGACATTGCTGAATGGTCCGCACGCCTCGTTTGTGATGAATGCGGCGGCGGTGGCTACGGGCTTCGATCACGCACAATTGTCGCTCGTCACTCGCCACAATGTGGCAGATTGCAAGAGCAACTCTACCGTCAAGAGTGTTGCTTCGGGTAGAGCAGTGGCCGAGTTTAAGGGTATGGTCTATGTGGCGCAGGATGCACAACGCACCGATGCCAAGCAGCTCAACCGCAATATCGAGCTTGGTGGCGGTAGGGTTGTGTCGGAACCACAGTTGGAGATCTATGCCGACGATGTGAAGTGTTCGCACGGATCGACCGTTGGTCAGCTTGATGAGCAGGCCATCTACTATATGCGTCAGCGAGGCATACCGCAGTCGGTGGCTGAGCGTTTGATGCTCGAGGGCTTTGTGGGCGAGGTTGTCGACCATTGCAGTGTTGAGCCTCTTGCAGAGTTGTTGCGTGAGGCTTTGCAAACGAGATTGAATGAGTAGTATGTTTGATGTAGAGAATATAAGAGAGCAGTTTCCGATTTTGGAGCGCGAGGTCTATGGTCGCAAGCTGATATACCTCGATAGCGCCGCCACTGCACAGAAACCGAGGTGCGTGGTGGATAAGATGTCGGAATTGCTCCTCAACGAGAATGCCAATATCCATCGCGGTGTCCATCTGCTTTCGGAGGAGATGACCGCCAAGTACGAGGAGGCCCGCGAGGTAGTTCGCGCATTTATCGGTGCAGAGTGCCGCGAGGAGGTGGTGTTTACCTCGGGTGCTACGATGTCGCTCAATCTGGTGGCGTCGAGCTACTGCGAGCGCAATCTTGGCGAGGGCGACAATGTCGTGGTGAGCCACATCGAGCACCACTCCAACATTGTCCCTTGGCAGTTGGCTGCGGAGCGTAAGGCTGCGGAGTTGCGTGTTATTCCGGTTGACGATGAGGGTGCGTTGGAGCTCAATTCGCTCGATAGTCTTATTGACAAGCGCACCAAAGTTGTGGCGGTCACGCAGGCATCGAATACGCTCGGTACACGCCCCGACTTGTCAACGATTATTGCAAAGGCCCACTCGGTGGGTGCAGTCGTGGTGATCGATGGCTGCCAGGGTGTGGTACACGGTGGGGTAGACGTTAAGGCTCTCGATTGCGACTTTTACGCATTCTCGGGACACAAGTTGTATGGCCCTACGGGCATTGGCGTCTTGTATGGCAAGCGTGAGTTGCTCAATGCGATGCCTCCATATATGGGTGGCGGAGATATGGTCGACAAGGTGACATTCGCTAAGACCACCTATGCACCTCTGCCGCTCAAATTCGAGGCAGGAACATCGAACTTTATCGGAGCCGTAGGCTTGGCTGAGGCGATAAAGTTCTTGCAGAGCCTCTCGATGGAGGAGGTCCAGGCGCACGAAAAGGAGTTGCTCGACTATGCTACTGCCGAACTGCTCAAGATTGAGGGCCTGCGTATCTATGGCACGACCGAAGGAAAGTCGCCGATTATATCGTTCAATGTCGAGGGCTGCGACCACTACGATATCGGTATGATTCTCGACAAGCAGGGTGTGGCGGTGCGTACCGGTCACCACTGTGCCGAGCCTGTTATGGCTCGCTATGGCACCAATGGCGTAGTCCGTGCCTCAATCGCACTCTATACGAATAAGGAAGATATCGAAATGTTTATTAAAGCTGTTAAGCGAGCCGTTTCGATGTTGAAATAAAAATCGTTCTGATTGGCTCTTTTTGCACGAGAGCGTCGGACGTCAAATTCCTCACATAGGTCTACTATGCTGCGGATTTGTCGCCTAGCTTCGCACAAAAAATAGCTCAATCATTGACGATTTTACGATTAAAAGAAAAAAATAATTTTGCATTTTGCATTTTGCATTAATCCTGCTTCGCAGGCTTTTCCTCCTCGCGGCTCGGCATAGTGCAAACAAGTTTGCCCTCTGCTCTCGCTCCGCAGCGTCGGTTCTGCATTTTGCATTCTGCATTTTGAATTTTGAATTTTGAATTATGTTTATTGTACTTGAAGGACTTGATGGAGCAGGAAAGTCTACCCAGATAAAGAAGTTACGCGAGATGTTTGCTGAGCGTGGTATAGAGAGTGAGTATGTCCACTTCCCACGCTTCGATGCACCCATCTATGGCGAGTTGATTGCTCGCTTTTTGCGAGGTGAGCTTGGCGGTATCGACCAGGTCGACCCCTATGTTGTGGCTCTACTCTATGCAGGTGATCGTGCCGATATGGCACCGCAGATTCGCAAGTGGCAGCAGGAAGGCAAGGTTGTGATTGTAGACCGCTATGTCTACTCTAACATAGGCTATCAGTGCGCCAAGATTGCCGACAAGGAGGCTCGCTTGCGTTTGAATGATTGGATTCTCCACCTCGAGTATGAGGTGAACAAGATTCCTCGCCCCGATGTGTCGCTGTTCCTCGATGTACCTTTCTCGTTTACCAAGAGTCGCCTCACAGAGCAACGCGAAGGCGATGACCGCACCTACCTCAATGGTGCTGCCGATATTCACGAACAGTCGCTCTCGCTTCAGGAGCGTGTGCGCGAGGTCTACATCGAGTCGGCCGAGCGTGATAGCGAGTTGGTTGTTGTCGATTGCAGCAACGATGAGGGTGTTATGGCCTCGCCCGAGGAGATATTCTCGCGTATCGAAGCTACGATTGCTCCGCTCTTAAAATAGTCGTCTTATGGCTCAGCCCCTGCGAGATAGAGTTTGGTTTGTGGGCGTTGCCACAGTGTGTCGCATCCTCTTTGCGGCAACATTTATTGTGTCGGGCTCTCTCAAAGCGGTAGATCCTTGGGGCACGATTCTTATTCTCGAAAACTACCTTGTTGCCTACAATGTGGCTCTGCCCGAGTGGCTGACGCTTGTGGCGTCGCTCTTGCTATGTGGCTTGGAGCTTGCCATAGGATTGCTGCTTCTGCTCAAGGTGCAAACTCGTGTAGCCTCTTTCGTCGCACTTGTGACGATGCTCTTTTTCACAATCATCACACTGCTCAGTGCAACTGTAGTGCCTGTCGAGGATTGTGGCTGCTTTGGTGAGGCTATCAAACTTACCCCTTGGCAGACCTTCGCCAAAAATCTGGTACTGTTGCCTATGGCGGCGTGCCTCTGGTATAGACATCGCATCGAACGCCTCTTCGATGGTGCACCGAGCAAGGTCGCAACCCTCTGGGTAACACTTCTGCTCTCGTTTGGTTTGGGCATCTACTGCTATCGTCACCTTCCTCTAATCGATTTTCTCCCCTACAAGGTGGGCGTGAACATCGCCGAGCAGATGCGTTGCGAACTTTCGCAGTCGCACACCGAGAGGGTGGTGCTCGTCTATCGCAACCGCACTACAGGCGAACTGCGTGACTTTGCGGTGGAGGATACCGAGTGGCAGAACGATGCGCTGTGGGAGTGGGTTGATACCCGCACCGAGAGCGTCGACAACGGTCACACCGCCACTATCCTCGAGTTTCAGATTGCGGATGAGGAGGGCAACGATGTCACTACCGAGATTTTGGCTCTGCCGAAGGTCTATCTCCTCCTCTGCGAGAGTGTCGATATCGACGCCGAAGTTGAGGAAAAGTTCGATGCAGTCGAGCGATATGTAGCAGAGAATGGTGGCGAGGTTATCCGTATCACCGCCAACCAACCCTCGCCGAGTTGGTACTCGATGGATGCCAAGACAATGAAGACACTCCTCCGTGCCAAGTATGGCTTGGTCGTTCTTGAGCAGGGCTCCATCACTGCAAAATACAATTTTTGCGATATTCCATACTAATTCCCGTCTACTCTCCGAAACCGCCACCCAATGCCTTGCAGAGGGTGATGTAGTTGATGTATTGTTGTGCCACCAGATTCTCGAACGCCATCTGCGCCGAGTAGAGCGAACGCTCGGCATCTATCACATCGAGGTAGCCCGACAGACCACTCCTGTAGAGCGAGTAGTTTATCACCGCAATGTTGCGATAACTCTTGACCAATCCGGCATAGCGTACCAGCTCCTCGCGTGACGAGGTGATAGCCACCAAGGCACTCTCCACATCGCTCAAAGCATCGGAGTAACTCTTTTCGTAGGCTATGAGGCTCTGCTTGTAGGCCTCGCGTGCCGCCAACTCTCGGTGACGCAACCCTCCGAAATTGTAGATAGGCTGCGTTAGCGAAGCGAGAGCGTCTGCCACCCACGCCCCTTTCGAGAACAACGATGCGAACCGCTCGGTGGCACTACCTCCATAGAGCGAAATCGTAATCGAGGGCAGTCGTGCCGAGCGAGCCAACCCCACCGCAGCGGCACTCTGCTGTGCGGTGTAGTAGGCCGACATCACATCGGGTCGGCGGTGGAGGATGTCCGAAGGTACGCCTATCGCAATGTCATAAGGGGCATAGTCGTTGGTTGTGGCTTGTCTTGCTATGCCCACATCCATCAGCTCTTCGGCACTCTCGCCTGTGAGTATGGCGAGCGAGAGTATGGTCTGCGCTATGGCACTCTCGTAGCGAGGAATATCCACCTCGGCACTATAGAGCAGACCTCTTGCCTGCTCGAGATTAACGCCTGAAGCAAATCCGTAGCGGTAGAGCGAGTCTACCAGCCCCACCATTTCGCGTCGCAACTCGCTGCTGCGTCGGGCAATGTTGAGATCTTGCCGATATTGCAGTAGCGTGAAGTATGTCGTTGCCACCTCCGCCTCGAGTGCGAGCTTCACACCTCGATATTGCCAAACCTCATATTCGATGGCAGCCTTTGCCCCCGCTGTGGCGTGGCGCAACGAGCCAAAGAGCGGTAACTCCCAACTCGCCGAAGGTAGCACCTTGTATGTCTGCGCGATATTGTCGGTGGCACTCTCATATTTGCCCTCTGCCGAGACCTCGCCCGAGAACGAAGGCAGGTAGGTGGCGCGTGTAGCGACAAGGTTGTGGCGAGCCTCCTCGATGCGTAGGGCGGTAATTTGCAGTGTGCGATTCTGTGCCAACGCCCTCTCGACAAGGCAGTTCAGTGTCGTGTCGCCAAACATCTGCCACCACTTCGAGCCAATCGATATCGAATCGGTCGAGAATCCCTCGCCGAAGATATAATCTCGCTTGGTGGAGAGTTGAGGTTGTGAGAGTCGCGGATTGCACGCTGCAAAAAACAGTACTATTATTATAATATAGGTATAACTACGCATAATCTTCCTCCTTTCGTCTTTGTTCGAATCTTGCCACCTTGCCCACCAAGTAGTAGAGGGCAGGGTAGAGTACCACGCCAAACAGAGTGGCAAAGAGCAGACCGCTCACCAGCGAGACGCCCATAATGTTGCGTGCGGTGGAGTATACTCCCGAGGCGAATACCAAAGGCAACATACCGAGTATCGATGCGAAGGCGGTCATTAATATAGGCCTTACACGCATCTTCGCTGCATTCACGGTGGCCTCCAAGAGCGATTGTCGCTCCTCGTGGAATAGCTTGTCGGCATATTCTACCACCAGAATCGAATTCTTGGCCGCCAATCCAATCAACATTGCCAACGATATCTGCATATAGATGTCATTGATGTACTGCGGTGCAATCAGATGGGCAAGCCCCACGCCACACAATGCCCCCATCACCGCAAGCGGTACTCCTGCCACAATCGCCAAAGGCAAGCTCCAACTCTCGTACAACGACGAGAGGGTGAAGAAGACGAATACAAAGGCTATGAGGAATACCCACGCACCCTTGTTTCCCTCCTTCTGCTCCTGGAACGAGACCCCGCTCCACGCAATCGATGTGTCATCAGGCAGGACATCATCGGCAATGCGCTCAATGTCGGAGATGATTTCACCCGTCGAAGCACCCGAAACGGGCGCTACATTTATATCAATCGAACGGTAGAGGTTGAACTGCGAAATATACTCCACGCCTGTGGTGTCGCGCACCTCCACAAATGATGTGAGTGGCACACTCTCACCATCTCCGTTCTTGAGGTAGTAGCGCTCGAGCGATGAGGCGTCGGTGCGATACTCGGGAGCAGCTTGCAGATAGCTCTGATACAACCGTCCGTAGAGGTTGAAGTTGTTGATCATCCGTCCACCCAGGAGCGTTGCAGTCTCGGAGTAGAGCGACGAGAGCGACACTCCGCTCATCAGCGCGTGCTCCTTGTCGATGACGAGATGCTTCTGCGCAACGCCATTACGGAACTCGGTGGTTGCCGATTGTATGCGAGGCTCCTGACGCAGCGCAGTCAATAACCGTTCGCTCTGCTCGGCAAGGTAGGCAGTGCCTCGTCCTGCGCGGTCCTGCAACTCGAATGTCACACCCGAGGTGATGCCCAAGCCGGGTATCGAAGGGGAGACAAACGCTCCGCACTCCGCCTCGGGGATGGCCGAGTAGAGCACCTCGTTGATCTTTGCTACCGCCTCCATAGCCGACATTTTGCGCTTGTCGAAGTCGGTAAGCTTGACAAATATCACACCACTATTGGTCGAGGCTATGCCCGAAATGAGGTTGAAACCCGATACTACACCCGTACTCTCGACAATCGGCAATGTCGCCTTTGTCACCGAGTCGACCTTTGCCATTATCTGCTTGGTGTGGGCAAGAGCGGTATTGTCGGGTGCTGTGACCGATATTGTGAAGAAACCCTGATCCTCCTCGGGCAGGAAACCGCTCGGCAGAAGTCGCAAGACTGCACCGATTACCACCGCCATCACCGCAACCATTGCCAATGTTGTGCGCCATCGCCTTACAGTACGCGATACAACCGATGCGTATCGCCCCATCGCTCGCTCGAAGAGTCGGTTGAAAGCTCCGAAGAGTCCGCTTGTATACTCCTTGCGCTTTCGTAACAGGAGCGCACACAGGGCAGGCGAGAGCGACAACGCATTCACCATCGAGAATAGCACTGAGACCGAGATTGTCACAGCAAATTGTTGGAAGAGTCGTGCCGATATTCCGCCCGAGAAGGAGATAGGAATAAATACCGCAAGCAGCACTATGGTTGTGGCGATGATTGGCGAGGTAACCTTCGACATAGCCTCCTCGGTGGCTCTGCGAGGAGAGAGTCCTTGCTCAATTCCCGCCTGTACCGCCTCGACCACCACTATCGCATCGTCAACGACCAAACCCACCGAAAGCACCAAGCCGAGCAACGAGATGATGTTGATGGTGAAACCTAGCAGCGGAAATACCATAAATGTTCCGATTATCGAGACCGGAATTGCAATGAGCGGAATGAGCGTGGCACGCCAATCTTGCAGAAAGAGAAATATAATCAGGATGACAAGCACCAGCGCAATGATGAGCGTTTCGAAGATCTCGCGTATGCCCGCCGAGATGCTCTTTGTACCATCGACCAACACCTCGGTGTCGATGCCGTCGGGCATTCGCTCTGCCAACTCGCCCATCTTTGCCTTTACCGCTTTGCCCAGGGCTACAGCGTTTGACCCGGGCTCCTGATAGATGGTGATGATGGTGGTTGGTTTGTTGCCAAACTGCGATGACGAGCCATAGGTCTGGTTGCCCAGCTCCACACTCGCAACATCGCGCAGTCGCACCTGTTGGCCCTTTTCGGTGGTGCGGAGCAGGATGTTGGAGAACTCCTCGGCCGAAGATATCTGCCGAGGCATCGTCACCGTGTAGGTGAATTGCGTAGTGTCGGGTGTCGGCTCGGCTCCAAATTCGCCAGCCGGGTAGATACCCGCCTCGGTAGCTATGGCAGAGAGAATCTCGTTTACCGATATGTTGTAGTAAGCGAGCAGATCGGGACGCAGCCACACACGCATAGCGTATTCGCCTGCACCCATAATGTCGACCTTGCCTATTCCGTTTATCTTGAGCAACTCGTTCTCGAGATTGATGTAGGCGTAGTTCGAGAGGAAACTCTCGTCGTAGCGACCATCGCTATAGAGGGCATAGACCAGGAGAAAACCCGTCTGCGTCTTGCGTGTCACAACACCTTGTTCGGTCACCGACGATGGCAACTTTGCCATTGCGGTTGCCACGCGATTCTGTGTGAATATGGCATCGAGATCGGCATCCGATTCGATGTCGAATGTCACTTGCAGCGTCATCGAGCCATCGTTGGCACTTGTCGACTGCATATAGAGCATATCACTCACACCCATCACACTCTCGGCAATGGGTGTCGCCACCGCATTGTTGACAGTCTCGGCATCGGCACCCTCGTATGTGGCAGTAACCTCCACTACGGGTGGCGTGATGTCGGGATACTGCTCGATGGCGAGGCTTCCAATCGAGATTGCGCCCAACACCACAATAATCACCGACAACGATATGGCAAATATCGGTCTGCGGATAAAGAAGTTATTCATCTTTGCCTCCTCCATTTGTTGTTAAACATACCTTTGCACCGTTGCGCAACTTCTGTAATCCCGTTGTCGCAACCATCTCGCCCACCTCGATACCGCTCTGCACAATCCACTCTTCGCCCACTGTGTCGCCCAACTCCACCCGACGATACTCGGCTGTTGAGTCGGGACGAATAACCCACACCGAGGCGATGTTCTGCACCTGACTTACTGCGCGTTGAGGCACCACCACACGCTCCCTGTCTGCCCCCATCGTAGCCCTCACTCGAGCAAACTGCCCGGTCTTGAGCTCGTAGTTGGGATTGCGGAAGCCAATCACCAATACGATGGTCCCCATCTCGCTAGCGACACTTTGACGGGTGTATTGGTAGAACCCCTTTTCGCTATATTCGCTCCCGTCTGCCACATTCAGACGAATGTCGCTCAGTAGCGTGGCATTGTCGTATGAGAAGGACTTGCGTCCCGACACAGCAAGGTATTCGCTCATAGGGATAGCGAGGTCAATACCTATTGTGTCGATGCTCTGTATGGTTGTCAGCGTAGAGAATTGTGTGCCGGGTCCCACATAGTCGCCGGCAACTGCAGCTGACGAGGATATGATTCCGCTTATCGGGGCGTATATGCGTGTGTAACTCTCGTCGAGTCGGGCGTTGCGCAGAGCCTGCTCGGCAGATTTGACCGAGGCTATGGCAGCGAGGTTCTCGGCAGTGTATTGGTCGAGCTGAGTTTGACTTATGGCATTTATGCGGGCGAGGGGAATGGCTCGTTCGTAGTTGCGCCTTGCCTCGACAGCCTTTGCCTTAGACGATGATAGCGAGGCCTCGGCAGCCAGGCGGTTTGCCCGTTGAGGAGCGTCGTCAAGGGTGAATATCAGGTCGCCCTGCTTGACAGGCATTCCGTTTTGGAACGACGATCGAATGAGGAAACCCGCAATGCGTGGCTGAATAGTAGCAGAGTAGTTTGCCGAGATTGGAGCGATGAACTCTTTGGTATATGGCAGCCGCTTACTCTCGACCTTGGCAACCTCTATCGCAAGAGGTGTGCTCTCCGCAATGCCTTTGTTGTGGTTGCAACTCACTGAAAATGTTGTAGTAAGCAATAGTGCGAAAATACGAATAGATGTTCTCATATTGGTAATTTTTTGTTTATAATCCCCTTTCTGACGATTTTTTATCAAAAAATATACCCATAAAGGGCACAAAGTCATTAAAATATGATATCTATATCCAATTTTGTTGAAAAAAATTTTTGGATTCAAAAAAAAAAGTTTATATTTGTATCAAGAAACCAATTAAAACCAATAAAAAAACTAAAAAATTTACAACTATGAAGGCATTAGTAGATCAGATCAATGCACAGGTTGCTGCTTTCCAGGCAAACGCTGCTGCTCAGGTAGAGAAGAATAACAAGGCTGCTGGTACTCGCGCACGCAAGGCTGCTTTGGAGCTCTCGAAGCTCTTGAAGGAGTTCCGCAAGGCTTCGGTAGAGGCTGCTAAGCAGTAGATCTTACTCGCTAGGAAAATAGGCGTACTCTTCATCGAGTGCGCCTATTCTATTTGCAGACGCTCCGAGCGGGGGCTTTGGCGCAGTTATTGTGTAGGTGTAGGGCGTTATGAACAAGCATCTTCTACTCCTTGCGCGCGAATATCGATTTATGGATCGCGCAATACTCTTTCTGCGACTCTTCGTCGGGGTGCTCATCGCTCTGCACATCATCGACAAGTTGCAGACCTATAACTTCGTCTTGACGGGCTATCCCGCTCTGCTTTTCGAGAGTAGCTGGGCAACATTTGTGATATTCACTACGCTCGAGGCCCTCTTTGCGGTGATGATAATAGTGGGCTTTGGCACCCGCTTCGCTGCGTTCATTATGGCGATGGGTATGTTCGTCGAGATATTCCTCATATTCTCCACTTTGGGATGGCTCGGCGTAGAGCGACAAATATTATATATAGGTATATATGTCACCCTTGTGATGTCGGGCAGTGGTCGCTACGGAGTAGAGTCCTATCTCGACCGCAGGCGAAAGAGGCCGGCATATTAAACCGGTCGAAATTGCGCTATATCTAATAGAAAGAGTTGATTTTTAATATTTTAATTCTTAATTTTGCGCCCTGAAAAAACTGACCCTAATGCCATTAATTTCGATAATCATCCCTGTCTACAACGCAGAATGCTATCTGAGTCATTGTCTCGACACTATTTTAACACAGCAGATGAGCGATTTTGAGGTGCTGATAGTGAACGATGAAAGTAGCGACAATTCATTAGCAATATGCCAAGAGTACGCCAAGCGTGATTGTCGAGTGAAGGTTTTCGACAAACCAAATGGCGGAGTTAGCTCGGCGCGTAATGTTGGACTCGATAACGCCAAAGGCGACTATGTTATGTTTGTTGATGCAGACGATTGGATGTTGCCCGAGGCTCTGGCTCTGAGTATGCCCTATATTCCGAAATATGACGTCGTGAAGTTGGGTGCGATGGTGAAGATGCCGGGTGGTAATATCGAGAAGATGGAGATTAAGTGGCCCGAGAATCTAAATGACGCTATGAAGTGCGTTGTTACTCGCACTATTATAGTTGCGCCTTGGGCTTCACTGATTCGTCGCAGCATATTCGAAGATAACAACATCCGTTTCGATACGAATATTGTCATTGGCGAGGATTGGCTTGTCACTGCACAAACGATGCTCAAGGCGGAGAACTTCGTAGCTCCGCGTGAGATATATGCCTATGTCTATAACAGAACGAACAAGAATAGCTGCACCTCCAATTTGACCTTTGCCAAGCATATACAACAACTCGAGGTTTTGGACAGAATCAAGGCGTTGGTCGGAAATCGCTATAATCGAGAGTACATATATGCAAAAGCTCTGTTTATCACCGAACTGAAAAATGCAATGCGCGGTGCCGATAGAGCTGCTCTGGTCAAGTGGTTCAAGGAGCCTGATAACAGAAAATATCTATTGTCATTCAAGGATATTCTACTCTCGGGCGTTAGTCTTGGCAAGAAAAACAGATTGCTCAAACTCTGGTTTAATGTCAATTTCTTGTAGAGCAATAGTTCGGTTTTTGTTCGATAAAGCCTAAAATTATAGACTTTTCACAACTTTGTAAAGAAAAAGTACTATATTTGCACCGCAAATTTTAGAAACCCTATGAAGAATAAAATGCTGATACTACTTGTTGCACTGCTCGTAGCGGGCGTAGCGACTGCACAGAATCCTGATGCAAACCTTCCACGCAAGGTCGAGAATGTAACTATCAAGGATTTGTATGGTAATCCATCCGATTTGCCTCACTTCGGCGAGAAGAACCTTCTCATATTCTATGTCGACCCCGATGCCTACTTGGCGATGAACAAAAATAACAAGTTTGCCGAGGAGTTGGAGGAGAATGGCCGCGCAGCTGGTCCCGAGATCTATGGTTTTGGCATCTTGAACTTCCCTGACACCTGGTTACCAAAGAAACTCTTGCGTAAGATTTGCCGCAAGCGTGTCGAGAAGAATGGTGCTACCATCATCGAGGACCCCGACCACTCATTCAAGAATGCGTGGGGCTTGGGCGATTGTGGCAATAAGTTTATGTTGTTGATCGTGTCGAAGGAGGGCGAGCTGGTCTATGTCCTTCGTGACGAGGTCGACGAGGCAGGCAAAGAGGAGTTCTATCGCGTAGTTGATAAATATCGTTTTTAGTTGAGACTGAGTCGTTTGTCTATACTCGCACTGCTCGTAGTTCTATCTATTGATGCAGTAGCGCAAAGTGATACTATCCTTGTTCAAAACAAGGATAGTGTCGCATATAGGTATACCCCCATCACCGTACCAACCACCAATCCTCGTATGCGCAAGTGGCGTGATGCGTTTGTTCGCTACATCACCGACAGTACCACCGACAACAGCTTCGACAAGGCTATCGACTTCTCGGTCGTGCCGACCATCTACTATGCGCCATCCACCTCGCTTGGCTTGGCGGTGATGGCAAACGGACTCTACCGCCTCGACAAGAGCGACCGTAAGCTGCAACCTTCGACTCTCTCTATCTTCGCTACAGCATCCATCACGGGCTTCTATCGTGTGGGCGTTAGCGGAAACAATATTTTTCGTGGCGACAATCAACGCATCCTCTACAACGCCGAGTTCTACTCGCAACCTATAGCCTTTTGGGGTATCGACTACGATGCGTCGATGACTAACTCTCCGCTCAACTACCTCGCCTCGCGCACCATTGTCGAGGGGCGTTTTCTGCAGCGAGTGGTCGATGAACTTTATGTGGGTGTTGGTGTCGACTTCAACTACCACTTCGGAAACTTCACTAAGCGCATCGGCAAGGGAACATACTCCTCCAAGGCGGAACTCCTGGCCCGACTCGATGGGCAAGGTGTCGACTATAACGCTACGGGTATCTCGCTCTTTGCCGAGTATGACCGACGAGATGCTATATCCTCCCCTCAGCGCGGTTTCTATCTCGCACTGGAGGGTAAGGTGCGCCCAAAGGGTATGAGCAACATTGGGCATACGGTTTGGATGGGGCGGTTGAAAGCCAACTATTACCAGCCTTTGTGGCGTGGTGCAATTCTCGCTTTCGATCTGCAGGGTGAGTACAACAGCGTAGGTACACCTTGGGTATATAATGCGAACTGTGTCTTGCGCGGCTACTATGCCGGTCGCTTCAACGATCTTTGTGCGATAACTCTGCAAGCCGAGCTTCGCCAAACACTCTTTGAGCGCTTTGGCGTGGTGGCGTGGGGAGGTGCAGGTAATCTCTTTCACGATTTCCGCGCCTTCGAGTGGGGTAGTACCCTCCCTACCTATGGCGTAGGAGTTCGTTATATCATCAAGCGGGGCGTAACTCTCCGCTTCGACTATGGCTTTGGCTCACGCGACCACCGTGGCAAGTTGATTCACGGTGCGGTCTTTTCCCTTAACGAAGCATTCTAACAATTCAAACATATCTCAATGATGAAACAGAAAGTACTATTTGTCTGCCTCGGCAATATCTGTCGCTCGCCGATGGCAGAGGAGATATTCCGCCAAAAGGTTTTTGCCCGTGATCTTGGCGAAATGTTCGAGATCGACTCGGCTGGAACATACTCTGGTCACGCTGGCGAGCTTGCCGATCCCCGTATGCGCGAGGCTGCGCACTGTCGTGGCTACTGCCTCACCCATCGTTCGCGACCATTCCGAGTAAGCGACTTCGAGGAGTTCGACCGCATAGTGGTTATGGACGATAGCAACTACGAACGTGTCGCCCGTCTTGCTCCTACACGCGAGGATATCGAGAAGATCTATCGTATGCGCGAATACTTCACCACCTACGCCGATCGCTATGACTATGTCCCCGATCCATACTACGAGGGGCGCGAGGGCTTCTACCTCGTTATCGATATGCTCGAGGAGGCGTGCGAGCAACTTCTCAACGAGATGGCATAAGATTCTAAAGTAGGGTAGTCACCGACTATCCTTCTTTTTTCTTTACTCCACCTTCTCCTACTCTCTGCTCTGTACTCTCTGTTCTCTCTGTTCTCTCTGCTCTGTACTCTCTGTTCTGTACTCTCTGCGGTAACCCTATAACCCCTAACGCCCTTAACGCCCCTAACGCCTCTAACGCCTCTATACCTATATATATAAATAAAGCCCCAAAATCCGTTATTAAAATATTTTAAAAATTTTCACAGGGGCAAATGGCTGATATTTAATCACATACGCCGGTGTGGTTTGACGAGGCCTGAAAAATAGGTCGAAAACATTTGGAAGTCTCGCTTTTTTGTCGTTACTTTGCACCCGCAATCGAGGAACAACGGGCTGTAAAAACCCTCCCGAGAGCAGCAAAATAAGGTTCTCTGAAAGTTTTTTGAAAAAAAAGTTTCCAGAAAATTTGGGGGATTAAAAAACTTGCCTTATCTTTGCACCACTTTCGCGCTTAAAACGCTGGTGACAGTGAAGTCGAGAGTTGCAAATGAGGTTCCGAAAAATTTTTTGAAAAAAAGTTTCCAAAAAATTTGGTAGATTAAAAATAACGCCTTACCTTTGCACCACTTTCGCGCTGATAAAACAGCCGGGGTGTAAAACAGAAAGATTCGGGCAACGGCCCAATCAAATAGAATGCGTTCTTTGAGGTACTTGAGCAGCTAAATAAGTTTTCCTTCACTTCGCAAGAAGTGATATTTCAAAACAATACCTTTGAGATAAGAGCTAAGATTTAATTAATTCTTTTTTTTACAATGGAGAGT
>JAFVOR010000087.1 GCA_017505725.1 Alistipes sp. | reverse complement strand
TCAAGCACCGCAGGTGCGAATCCTATCAAATCCTATCTAATCCTATAATCTCTGCGCCTTGACCACCGTCGGAGTTCCCGCAACCCTCAGCTCTCGCTCCGCTGCGTCGGTTAATCCTGCTTCGCAGGCTTTTCCTCCTTCGCGCCTCGGCATAGAATGCAAGCATTCTTTGCTCTCGGCTTGTCGTCGGCTCCGTTTTCCACTCCAAGCGAAAATCGAAAAACAAAAGTTTTCCGCTTTCCGCTTTCCGTTTTCCGTTAATTTTTCTATCTTTGTAAGGATAAAAACCTTATTGAAACAATGAAGAGGATATTCTCGCTCGTAGTGGCGGTGATTGCTACCCTTACCTCAATGGCGCAATCGCCCGAGGCGATACGCGAAATGATTCGTCGCAACCCCAACCTTGCCGAGCCTACGGTAACCACATACGACAACATCAAACGAGGCGAAATAGCCTCTGCTCCAAAGGGTTACAAGCCATTCTACTTCACGATGACAAGTCGCCACGGCTCGCGCTACGAGTTGTGCGACACAACATACGTATACCACACCGAGGTTTACAATCGCGCGGCCAAACTCGGCATCCTCACACCGCTGGGTGAAGAGATTCGCCAAATACTCCTCCGCGCCACAGCCGAACAGATGGGCAAGGAGGGTGAGCTAACATCGCTCGGACAGAAGCAGTTGCGCGGTGTTGGTCGTCGCGCCTACAACAACTTCAAGGGTGTGTTCGACAGCGGTAGCATCGAGGGTAAGTCGAGCACCAAGATGCGTTGCGTATTCTCGATGGTAGCCTTTGTTGATGGTTTGAAGGAGGGCAACTCGACAATACCTGTCGAGATTGAGGCTCGCGAGAAAGACATCACAATACTGCGTCCTATGTCCAACCACCCCGACACACCAAAGGAGATGGTCAAGGTGTGGCGTGGCTACGCAAGAAACAGCGCAAAGACCTGGGGCAACAAGTTCGTATCGCAGGTCGACGAGAAGGCCTTCGCCACAATGTTGTCGAAGGTGGTAACTCAGCCCGAATTGTTGGTCGAGAAGTGCGGTGCGCACAACCTCTTCCAATTCTTCTTCAACACCCACCATTTATTGCTCTTTGCACAGAACTTCGAGGTGTGTGATGTCGATATTCTCCGCCGCACATTCACCCTCGACGAGCAATATCTCTGCTACCTCTACAATACCACGGGTTGGCTTCACTGGACAGGCGGATGGGGCAATACTTTCGTTGAGTGCTACACATCGTATATGCGACCTCTCATCGATGACATATTCAACAAGGCACAAGATGCTATCGAGGGTAAAAATCCTCACGTAGCAAATCTACGCTTCACACACGACTCCTACACTGTGCCTTTGCTCACTGTGCTTGGATACAACAACTGCGCACTCCAATATAGCAACGACTGGGAGAAGGGTTGCTGCTCGGTGCCATTCAGCACCATCATACCTATGGCAGCCAATCTGCAGATTGTGCTCTATCGCAACAAGGCAGGCGAGGTGCTTGTCCGTTCGTTGCTTAACGAGCAGGATGTGTTGCTCCCAATAGAGTGCAAAACTGCGCCATTCTACCCGTGGGAGGCGTTCCGCACCCTTGCATACGAGAATTTGAGCAAGCTCGACAAGAGTCGCGATCAACTCTACCCACAGTACAAGAAATAAATAACAACAAAAAAAATATACCAAGATGAAACTACGAAGATTATTTCTTGTTTTTACACTTGCGTTGCTTTCGCTTGCTGCTGTGGCACAGTCGCCCAAGGCTGTGCTCGAAAGCATTCGCAAATATCCGAACCTCGGCATCACCGTAGGCTCGACATACCCGTCGGTACCGCTGAGAGAGTTGGTGGCAACACCCGAGGGGTTCGAGCCATTCTACTTCTCGCTGGTAGGTCGCCACGGCTCACGCTACGAGCAGAACGACTCCCGTTTCCGCAGGGCTGCCACTGCATTCAACAAGGCGGATAGCCTCGGCATCCTCACCACAGAGGGTAAGGCTTTGCGTGTGGAGTTGAACAAGATTTGGCGTGCGCAGAAGGGACACGATGGCGAACTTTCGGAGTTGGGAGCAAAGCAGTGGCACGAGATAGGATGTCGTGCCTACGAGCGCTTCAAGCCTGCATTTGAGGGTGGCTCTATCGAGGGTAAGTCGAGTACAAGTCTGCGATGCATCTTCTCGATGGCGGCGTTCAACGATGCAATCAAGGGTTGCTCGCCCTCGGTCCGTGTGACACAACAGGCACGCAAGTCGGAGTTGTGGATTGTGCGCCCACACCACGATAACCCATCCATATCGAAGGAGGCAAAGCGCATCCACAAGGAGTGGGACGACCACGGAGAGTGGAACGACATCCGCAAGGAGTGGGATCGCTCGCACAAGGCTCCCGACTTTATATCGAAGGTGGTGACCGACGAGAAGCGTTTCCTCAAGGAGTGCGGTGCAAAGTATAGCGGTCGCATTGCTCGCTATGCCTATATGACACTCATCTTTGGCGAGAACTTCGAGTTGGGCAACCGCGAGATGCTCTGCCGACTCTTCACCCCCGAGGAGATATACAACTTCTATGTCTACAACGCAGCACGCTGGGTGAACTATGCACTTGGCCGTGGCAACGACATCATCGAGATGAAGCAGGCGCATATGCGCTCGATGATCGAGGATATCATCAACAAGGGCAACGAGGCTATCGAGGGTAAGAATCCTCACACAGCGAATGTTCGCTTTACACACGATTCCTATGTTGGTCCGCTCCTCTCGGCTATGGGCTACGAGGGTTGCGTGCCGCAGTGGAGTGCCGATCTCGAGGCTGCAACCACATCGTACAACCACGGTGTGATATGCCCTATGGCGGCAAATCTGCAGATTGTGCTCTATCGCAACAAGGCGGGCAAGGTGTTGGTGCGCTCGCTCATCAACGAGAACGATGCCTACCTGCCAATCAAGTGCAAGACAGCTCCATTCTACCCTTGGAGCGACTTCTGCAAGTTTATGTATGAGAATCTGGACCGCTTCGACAAGGCCGAGGCTCGAGTTTTGAAAAATGCAACCAAATAGGAGAGCGTTATGATTGCTATTGCAGACGGTGGAGCGACCAAATGCGATTGGGCTCTGGTTGAAAACGGGGAGATTGTAGAGCGTGTGAAGATGTCGGGTATAAACCCCTTCTCGGTGCCCGAGGAGCAGATTCGCACCGTAGTGAAGGAGGAGTTTATGCCTGTAGCATCGCGCTACAACATCACCCATATTTGGTTTTATGGTGCGGGATGCGGTATGGCAGGCGAGACTGTAAAACGAGTGCTGGCCGAGCAATTTCCTTCGACAGAAATTGTTGTAGGCTCGGATATTGAAGGTGCAGCTATGGCTTGTTGTGCCGATGGCGAGGGCATTGTCTGCATCCTGGGCACAGGAGTAAGTTCGATGCAGGTCGAGGGAGGCAAATGCACCAAGCGACTCCCGGGCCCGGGATATATTCTTGGAGATGAGGGTAGCGGCACGGTTATGGGTAAGATGTTGCTCTCGGACTTTATCTACAACCAGCTTCCGCCACATCTTCTCAAACTCTTTAATGAGGAGTACAACACCTCGTTGCAGGAGATTGTAGACCGCACCTACCACAAACCTGCGGCAAATCGCTTTTTCAGCAGTTTCACACCCTTCATCTCGCGCCACATCGACGATGAATACTGCCAGGGCATTGTACGTTACAACTTCGAAAGATTGGCACAACGCAGTCTGAGTCAATACGATACCGACCGTCTGAAGATCAATTTCGTAGGTTCGGTAGCAGCCATATTTGAGGATATCCTGACCGAGGTGTTAGAAAAATATGGTATGAGCAAAGGTATTATCGTTCGTTCGCCAATCGACAACCTTGTCAAAAACCTAACAACCAAATAAATAGAAACTATGAGAAGATTTTTCCTAATCCTGCTTATACTTCCATTTTTGTTTGCCTGCTCGGAGCGCGTGGTGCTCGATAACGGCAAGATGCGCCTCGAATTTGACCGCGAAACAGCCTCACTACTCTCGATGACCGACCTCGAAACGGGATACGAATATCTCGACACCGAGGCTGAGCCTCAACGATTGTGGTACACCGTGCCTCTTATGGAGGGCGACACCATACCCGAGCCGACACAAGTGAAGGTACGCAAAATATCTTCGCACGAGGTTAAACTTTCGTGGAGTGATAGCGAAACTTTCTCGCTTGTTGCTCGTGTGCGACTCGACAAGGAGAAACCCCTCTCCTACTGGTCGGTGGAGATGAAGGATTATGACGGAGCGAAAGTTAAAGAGTTGGTCTTCCCGTATCTGACTAATATAAAGACCTTTACCAACGAAGATATCGTTTTGTCGGATTGGACTGGAGCACTATTCAAAAATCCGCGCACAAAAAGGAGTTCCCTCTCTATATTCCGCCGCCAGCACGAACACCACGTGATGCAGCTTTCGGCGATTTATGGCGACGAGCCGAGTGGTTTATACATCGCTACAAACGATAAGGAGTCGTATGGTAAGTCTTCGAGGTTTGACTTCCGCGATAATTTGACAGACTACAATATGATTAACATATTGGCTTTGGGTGCTGAAAATAGATATTACAAGCCTACTTATGAGTTTATTCTCGGAACATTGCACGGTGATTGGTACGATGCAGCACAAATCTATCGCGAGTGGGCCTTGCAGCAGGAGTGGGTCAAGAACAACCGCCTTTATAGCGGAAAGATGAATAAGTGGTTGCCCGAGACCGATGTTTGGGTATGGAATCGTGGTCGCTCAAACAATGTTTTGACCGAGGCTGCCGACCTCAAAGAGTACCTCGGCGACTACAATGTCAGCGTTTTGTGGCATTGGTGGCATAATGGCCCTTATGACGATGCCTTTCCTGAATATCTTCCTCCACGCGAAGGTCGCGAGAGTTTTATGAAGGCTGTAGCCGAAGCGAAGGCAAAGGGTATCAATATGACTCCGTATATGAACTGTCATCAATGGGGCGGTGCAACTAAAAGTTATAAAGAGAAGGGTGTAGAGAGATATTCTGCTCGAAAGGCTGACGGCTCTACGCTTGCTCACGTCTATAACAAATTTACGGGCAATCCTCTCGTGCCTACCTGTCTTTCGCAAGAGTTCTGGCGTGAAACATATTCAAACCTCTGCGATACGGTGGTGAATAGCTATGGCTGTACGGGAGTCTATATGGATCAGACTTGCAACCACTATTTGTGCTACAATCCCGATCACGGACATACTGTTGGAGGTGGTAACTATTGGGTAAAAAGTCACCATAAACTGATTGCGCAAATCCGCGAAAAGTGTGCCGAAAATAATCCTATTCTTACGGGCGAAGGCTCGGGCGAGGATTGGATATCTCACCTTGATGGTTTTCTCACTATCCAAGGAAGCCGTGAGAGAATGTACGGCTTGAATACATCGGAGATTGTTCCACTATTCAACGCTGTATATCACGAATATGCCATTACATATGGTAACTTTGGAGGTTTTACATATCCGCCATATGATGAGTTTTGGCCAAAGGAGTTCCGTGCTCCTAACACCGAAACGCTCCTCCCTGTAAAATATAATACACAATTGCGTATGGAGCAGGCTCGTACCTTTGTTTGGGGTATTCAGCCGATGATTGTAAATTATCACGCTTTTGCTCGTAAGGCTCGTCCTGTCGAGATGCGTTATATTGCGGAGTTGGTGGCAAAACGTAAGCAATATAAGGACTATTTGCAGTATGGAACTATGCTACGCGCACCAAAGTTTGCTGACGACTACTCCAAGGAGATTGATATCGCACAGATGTCCACTTATGGTTATAAGAATGAAGGCACAAACCTATTCCCGCACAAGAAGGTCGTACCAATGCTCTATTCGAGTGCTTGGCGCAACCAAGAGGGTAATATTCTGCTTGCCCTCACCAACATAAGCGAGGAGAAGAAGGTTACATCCTTCACTATCAACCTCGACGAGATGGGGCTCAACGAGAGTTTTACACTCTATATCGACGGTGTAGCACAAGAGGGTGCACCACAATCGCGCTACGATGTAACCATCGATGGTTGCTCGGCAAAAATATTTGAATTTAGAAACAACAAATAAGATACGCTATGAAGAGACTTCTTTTAACTCTGCTTGTGATTCCTCTCTTGTACGCTTGCTCCGACCGCGTGGCAATCGACAATGGCAAGATGCGCCTCGAATTTGACAGGGAGGCTGCAACACTCCTCTCGATGGTCGACCTCGAGACGGGCTACCAATACATCGACACCGAGGTGGAGCCACAACGCCTGTGGAGCATCATTGCGTTGAACGAAGGGGATGTGATAACCGAGCCTACCGAGGTAACGGTGAAGAGAGTCTCTCGCCGCGAGGTGAAGCTCGCCTGGTCGAGCAAGGAAGCCATCACCATCGAGGCTCGCGTGCGACTCGACAAGGAGAAGCCCCTATCCTACTGGTCGGTGGAGATGAAAGACTATGACGGAGCGAAAGTCAAGGAGCTCGTATTCCCATACCTGACCAACATCAAGGCATTCACCAACGAGGAGATTGCTCTCTCGAACTGGACAGGACGACTCTACAAGAACATCCGCAAAACACGCAAATCGGTTGGTCGCATCCATCAAAATCGCCCTACAATGCAGCTCACAGCCATATATGGCGAGGAGCCAAGCGGACTCTACATCGCCACGAACGACAAAGAGTCGTTTGGTAAGGCCTTTACATTCGACTTCCGCGACAACCTCACCGACTACAAGATGATTAACATCTTGGAGTTGGGGGCCGAGAAGAGTCACTACAGGCCTACCTACGACTTTATACTCGGTACGCTCCACGGTGACTGGTACGATGCCGCACAGATCTACCGCGAGTGGGCTCTGCAGCAACACTGGACCAAGAACAACCGCCTTCACAGCGGCAAGATGAACAAGTGGTTGCCCGAGACCGATATCTGGGTATGGAATCGTGGTCGATCAAGCAATGTGCTGACCGAGGCAGCCGACCTGAAGGAGTATCTCGGCGACTACAATGTAAGTGTATTGTGGCACTGGTGGCACAATGGTCCTTACGACGATGCTTTCCCTGAGTATCTCCCACCACGCGAGGGACGCGAGAGCTTCGTAAAGGCGGTGGCCGAGGCGAAGGCCAAGGGGATAAATATGACCCCATATATGAACTCGATACAGTGGGGTGAGTCGCGCAAGTCGTGGAAGGAGCAGAATATCGAGCAGTATGTAGCTCGCAAGGCCGATGGCTCGACACACGCACACATCTACAACAAGTTTACGGGCAATCCTATAACCCCGATGTGTATGTCACAGGAGTTTTGGCGCGAGAAGTACTCCGACCTCTGCGATACGGTGGTGAATGACTACGGATGTACGGGCGTATATATGGATCAGGCGTGCCTCCACTATTGGTGTTACAACCCTGACCACGGACACTCGGTGGGTGGTGGCAACTACTGGGTGAAGGGTTACTTGAAGTTGGTGGAGCGCATCCGCGAAAAGACAGCCGAGCAGAACCCTATACTCACAGGCGAGGGCTCGGGCGAGGACTGGATGGGCCACCTCGACGGATTCCTCACCCTCGAGGGCAGCCGCGAGCGTATGAGTGGACTCTCCTCATCGTCAGTGATTCCGCTCTTCAATGCGGTATACCACGAATACGCCATCTGCTTCGGTAACTTCGGTGGCTTCACCTACCCACCTTACGATGAGTTCTGGCCAAAGGAGTTCCGCGCAGCAAACACCGAAACGCTGCTGCCAGCAAAGTACAACACGCAGCTGCGTATGGAGCAGGCTCGCACCTTTGTGTGGGGTACACAGCCTATGATTGTCAACTACCACGCCTTTGCCCGCAAAGCACGCCCCGTAGAGATGCGATTTATCAAGGAGCTGGTGGCAAAGCGTAAGGAGTATAAGGAGTATCTGCAGTACGGCAAGATGATGCGTGCGCCTCGTCTTGAGAACGACTACACCACCGAGATTGACATTGCCCAGATGTCGACCTATGGCTACAAGACCAAGGGCACCAACCTCTTCCCTCACCGCAAAGCTGTGCCGATGCTCTACTCATCGGCTTGGCGCAACAAGGAGGGCAACATCCTGCTCACCTTCGTGAATATCAGCGAGGAGGAGAAGGCTACAACATTCTCGATAGATCTCGCCGAGATGGAACTCGATGAGAGCTACACACTATATATTAATGGTGTAGCACAAGAGAGTGCGCCACAATCGAGCTACGAGGCTACTATCGACGGTTGCTCGACCCTGATTTACGAATTTAAGAAGAAGTCTAACAAATAAATATATAAATACAGGTATTATGAGTTACATCAAGATTACAGAGCAACCATCGCTCTACAACGATCTCGAGAAGATGTCACCACTCGAGATTCTCACTTGCATCAACCGCGAGGACCACAAGGTGGCAGATGCGGTGCAGGAGGTTATTCCGGCCATCGAGAAGCTCGTAGTGGGCGCTACAGAGCGAATGAAGCAGGGCGGCCGCCTCTTCTATATGGGCTCGGGCACAAGTGGTCGTGTGGGTATCGTCGACGCATCGGAGATTCCGCCAACCTACGGTATGCCGGCTTCGCTCGTTGTGGGCATCATCGCAGGTGGCGACCAGGCTATCCGTCGCGCTATCGAGGGTGCCGAGGATGATGGCGAGCAGGGCTGGAAGGATCTCGAGGCATTCAATGTCACCGAGAAGGACACCCTTGTGGGTGTGGCTGCATCGGGCACTACTCCGTATGTTATTGGCGCAATCAAGGAGGCTCGCAAGCGTGGTCTTTTGACCGCCTGCATCACATCGAATCCCGGCTCACCCGTTACCGAAGTGGCAGAGATTCCTATCACGCCTGTCGTAGGTCCGGAGTTTGTGACCGGCTCGTCGCGTATGAAGTCGGGAACATCGCAGAAGCTCATCTGCAATATGATCACCACATCGATTATGATTGGCCTCGGTCGCGTGCGTGGCAACAAGATGGTCAATATGCAGCTCTCGAATCAGAAGCTCGTAGATCGTGGTACCCGTATGCTTGTCGAGGAGCTCGGCTTGCCATACGACGAGGCAAAGCAGTTGCTCCTTATCCACGGTGAGGTGCAGCGTGCAGTTGAGGCCTACAAAAACAAGGAGTAATTAGTAGTGAGTAGTGTGTAGTGAGTAGTTTTTTCAAAAGACTAATACACTCTTAACTCAATCCTCAAAAACAAGGGTAATGATGCAAAAAGCGGCGCTTGGACAAAAAGATAAGTGCTTGTAAATTTGTAAATTACAGCGATATTTTAGAGATTAGTAGAAACCGTTTTCTACTAATCTCTATTTTTTATGGCAAAAAAGCGCAAAATTAGGTG